>NZ_BAAGPR010000022.1:0-92608 GCF_054783955.1 Streptomyces mayteni
CCCCGCGGGGCCACCGCGCCGGCGTCACGCGCCGGCGCCGCCTGATCGGCCGCCGCCGACCTCTCGCGTTCCGCGCGAGTGGCGGCTGGCACGGTCGGCGGCCAGGCCCCGCTTCGCTGGGGCGCCGCAGGGCCACCGGCCGTGGCCGTGGCCGTGGGTGGTCGGTCGGCCGCCGTCGACGTCGCGTGCTCCGCGCCAGCGGGCACCGGTGGCTGGATTCTTCTGCCCGCCTCCCTGACGAGCCGGGTCTGGAACTCCTGGATCCAGAGGATGCGGAGGCGGAGGGACTCGCGGAGGCCGAGCGGGGGCGCGGGAAGGGCGGCGGCCGGCGTGCGTTCGGGGAGCCGCGGGGCGCGGTCGAGGCCGGGGGCGGTCAGGGCCAGCACCTCCGGGTGGGCCGCGGTGAGTTCGGCGTCGTCCAGGCCGCGGTCGCGGCCCTCGAGCAGCGCCGCGAGCGCCGCGCCGCCCGCCGTCCCCGCCCCCGGGCCGGCGGGCGGCAACAGGGCGCCGGCCAGGGCCTCCTGCGCGTGCAGCGCCACCAACGCCGCCCTGCTCCAGCGCAGCGCCGCCAGCAGCTCGGCCGAGCTGAGCCGGGCCGGGGCCGCGGCCTCGGCGAGCGCCCGGTCCACGTCCGTCCGCAGCGCGACCGCCAGCCGCGGCAGCGCGGCCCGCAGCCGGCCCACCCGCCAGGCGGGTGCCAGCCGCCTCGCGCCTGGCAGCGGGTTCAGCGGCGCCAACAGCCGGTGCCTGGGCGGTTCGAGCCCGAGGAGCCGCAGGTCGGCGACGGCCCGCCCGCCGACCGTCGTCACCGCCGGCACCTCCCGAAGCCGGCGCCGGCCGGCCGCGCCCGCCAGGTCGAGCGCCGTCGCGATCCCGTGCGCCATCGGGGTGACCCACAGGTCCTCCTCGAGCGGCAGCAGCGGCTCGGGCAGCGTCTCCGCGACCGGCCCAGGGCCGAGCAGCCGGGCACCACGTGGCGGGCGCGGCGCCATCGCCGTGATCGGCCGGGACTGGAAGAGCCAGAGCCGGCCGGTGAGTTCGTCGAAGCCGAACTCGATGTCCTGCGCCCCGCCGAACACCGCCCCGGCGCGCCTGGCCAGCCCGGTCAGCCGGCGCAGCTCGGCCGCCGTCAGCAGCCCGGGCCGCGCCGCCCGGCCCTCCCGCACCGGCCGGCCGCGGCGGGTGAGCCGGAGGTCGGTGCCCGCCGCCTCGCCGCTCACCAGCCGGTCGGGGCCGCCGCGCACCGCGCTCAGCAGCATCCGGTCGGCGCGCCCGGCCACCGGATCGGCGCCGAACAGCACCCCGCCGATCCGCGAGCGGACCATCGGCTGCACCAGCACCGCCATCGCGTCGGCCGACGACTCCCGCACGGTGCGCAGCGCGTCCCGGAAGGCCGCCCAGCCGCGCACGTCCAGCACCGAGGCGAACTGGCCGGCCATGGACGACCGTTCGGTGTCCTCGGCGGCCGAGGAGGAGCGGACCACCAGCGGCCTGGCGCCGTCCTCGCTCAACTCCCGCCAGGCGGACCGGGGATCGCGGCCGCCACGGACGGCGGCGCCAGGCGGCAGGACGACGAAGCCGGGCAGCACCGGCAGCCGCGCCCGGGCGGCGCGGGCCAGCGCCGCCGCCTTGGAGCCGGTGAGGTCGACCCGGCCGGCGCGCGGGTCGCCGAGCGGGAGGGTCAGGTCGGTGCCGGTGGTCGGTGACGTGTCGTGCGTGCCGTCGTCGATCCCGATGTCCTTGATGTCCATCGCTCACCCCAAGACGTTCCAAGACGTTCCGGGCCGTCGTCCCGCCGGAGGAGACGCCGGGAAAACGTCAGGCACCTGACAGCAAAACGGGATGTGTCGGAAAATCGTCCAACTCTGTTCGCCTGTGGACGACCGGCGACGCCGTGTCGGTGCCGACGACTAACGTCGGACCCATGTCGAACGGTGCGGTGGTGCTCGAAGCGGTCCTCGAGCGCATCACGTACGCCAACGAGGAGAACGGCTACACGGTGGCCCGGGTGGACACCGGCCGCGGCGGCGGCGAGCTGCTGACCGTCGTCGGCTCGCTGCTCGGCGCCCAGGTGGGCGAGTCGCTGCGGATGACCGGCCGGTGGGGCTCGCACCCCAGCTACGGCCGGCAGTTCACCGTGGAGAACTACACCACGGTGCTGCCGGCCACCGTGCAGGGCATCCGCCGCTACCTGGGCTCAGGACTGATCAAGGGCATCGGCCCGAAGACCGCCGAGCGCATCGTCGACCACTTCGGCACGGCCACCCTCGACGTCATCGAGGCCGACCCCCGCAAGCTGATCGCCGTCCCAGGGCTCGGCCCCAAGCGCACCGCGCTGATCGCCACCGCCTGGGAGGAACAGAAGGCCATCAAGGAGGTGATGGTCTTCCTGCAGAGCGTGGAGGTCTCCACCTCCATCGCCGTCCGCATCTACAAGAAGTACGGCGACGCCTCCATCTCCGTCGTGAAGAACCAGCCCTACCGGCTCGCGGCCGACGTGTGGGGCATCGGCTTCCTCACCGCCGACCGGATCGCCCGCGCCGTCGGCATCCCGCAGGACAGCCCCGAGCGGGTCAAGGCCGGCCTCTCCTACGCCCTTTCGCAGGCCACCGACCAGGGCCACTGCTTCCTGCCCGAGGAGCGGCTGATCTCCGACGCGGTGAAGCTGCTCCAAGTCGACACCGGGCTGGTCATCGAGTGCCTCGGCGAGCTCGCCGAGGACCCGGAGGGCCTGGTGCGGGAGCGGGTGCCGCACCCGGACGGCGAAGGCGAGGACGGCACGCTCACCGCCGTCTACCTGGTGCCGTTCCACCGCGCCGAGCTGTCGCTCGCCGGGCAGCTGCGCCGGCTGCTCGGCGCCGACGAGGACCGGCTCGCCGCCTTCCAGGACGTCGAGTGGGAGAAGGCGCTCTCCTGGCTCGCCGGCCGCACCGGCTCCGAGCTCGCGCCCGAGCAGGAGGAGGCGGTCAGGCTCGCGCTCACCAGCCGGGTGGCCGTGCTGACCGGCGGCCCCGGCTGCGGCAAGTCCTTCACCGTCAGGTCGGTGGTCGAGCTGGCCCGCGCCAAGCGCGCCAAGGTGCTGCTCGCCGCCCCCACCGGCCGGGCCGCCAAGCGGCTCGCGGAGCTCACCGGCGCCGAGGCGTCCACCGTGCACCGGCTGCTCGAGCTCAAGCCCGGCGGGGACGCGGCCTACGACCGCGACCGGCCGCTCGACGCCGACCTGGTGGTGGTCGACGAGGCGTCGATGCTCGACCTGCTGCTCGCCAACAAGCTGGTCAAGGCCGTGGCCCCTGGCGCCCACCTGCTGCTGGTGGGAGACGTGGACCAACTGCCCTCGGTCGGCGCCGGCGAGGTGCTGCGCGACCTGCTCGCGCCGGACAGCCCGGTGCCCGCCGTGCGGCTGACCCGGATCTTCCGGCAGGCCCAGCAGTCGGGCGTGGTCACCAACGCCCACCGGATCAACTCCGGCATCCCGCCCGTCACCACGGGCCTCGCCGACTTCTTCCTGTTCGTCGAGGAGGAGACCGAGGACGCCGGCCGGCTCGCCGTCGACGTGGCGGCCCGCCGGGTGCCGGCGAAGTTCGGCCTCGACCCGCGCCGCGACATCCAGGTGCTCACCCCGATGCACCGCGGCCCGGCCGGCGCCGGCGTGCTCAACGGGCTGCTCCAGCAGTCCATCACGCCGGCCAGGCCCGGGCTCGCCGAGAAGCGGTTCGGCGGCCGGGTGTTCCGCGTCGGCGACAAGGTCACCCAGATCAGGAACAACTACGACAAGGGCCGGAACGGCGTCTTCAACGGCACCGTCGGCGTGGTCACCGCGCTCGACGTGGACGAGCAGCGGCTGACCGTGCTCACCGACGAGGACGAGGAGGTCCCCTACGACTTCGCCGAGCTCGACGAGCTCTCCCACGCCTACGCCGTCACCATCCACCGCTCGCAGGGCAGCGAGTACCCCTGCGTGATCATCCCCGTCACGATGAGTGCCTGGATGATGTTGGAGCGGAACCTGCTGTATACGGCCGTCACCCGCGCCAAGAAGCTCGTGGTGCTCGTCGGCTCCCGGCGGGCGTTGGGCCAGGCGGTGCGCTCCGTCTCGGCCGGCAGCCGCTGCACGGCGCTGGACGCGCGGCTCGCGGGCAAAATTCTTCGTCCGGAGCGCCCGTAAATATCCGCATTCACGCGGCACGGCGTGCCAGAAAGTGGCCACTTGGCCGACCCCGAGTGCACATTCTGCGCCCAGATGGGGGACAGTAGGAGGGAGTCAGGGCACCTCGAAGAAGAGGCACAACGTCGGTGAGGGATGACGTGAGCGAAAACCGCAACAGCGACAGCGCAGGCAACGCGGACGACGCAGTATTCGTGCGGTACGGCACCGAGGAGTACCGCTACCCGTTGGTCGAGAGCACGGTGGGTGACCGTGGCTTCGACATCGGCAAGCTGCGCGCACAGACCGGTCTGGTGACCCTGGACTCCGGTTTCGGCAACACTTCCACGTGTAAATCGGAGATCACCTACCTGGACGGCGAGCAGGGCATCCTTCGCTACCGTGGGTATCCGATCGAGCAGATCGCGGAGCGCGGCTCCTTCCTCGAGACGTCCTACCTGCTCATCAACGGCGAGCTCCCCACGGTGGACGAGCTGGCCGCCTTCCGGGGCGAGATCACCCGGCACACCATGCTCCACGAGGACGTCAAGCGCTTCTTCGACGGCTTCCCGACCGACGCCCACCCGATGGCCATGCTGACCTCGGTGGTCAGCGCGCTCTCCACCTTCTACCAGGACAGCCACAACCCGTTCGACGAGCGGCAGCGCCACCTCTCCACCATCCGGCTGCTCGCCAAGCTCCCGACGATCGCCGCCTACGCCTACAAGAAGGCGATGGGCCAGCCGGTGGTCTACCCGCGCAACGACCTCGGCTACGTCGAGAACTTCCTGCGGATGACCTTCTCGGTGCCGGCCGAGGGCTACGACCTCGACCCGGTGGTGGTCAACGCCCTCGACAAGCTGCTGATCCTGCACGCCGACCACGAGCAGAACTGCTCCGCCTCCACCGTCCGCATGGTCGGCTCCTCGCAGGCCAACCTGTTCGTCTCCATCTCCGCCGGCATCAACGCGCTCTGGGGCCCCCTGCACGGCGGCGCCAACGCGGCGGTGCTGGAGATGCTGGAGGCCATCCAGGCCGACGGCGGCGACGTGGACGCCTTCATCCGCAAGGTGAAGAACAAGGAGCAGGGCGTCCGCCTGATGGGCTTCGGGCACCGCGTCTACAAGAGCTTCGACCCCCGCGCGAAGATCATCAAGGCGGCGGCGCACGACGTGCTCTCGGCGCTCGGCAAGTCCGACGAGCTGCTGGACATCGCCCTCAAGCTCGAGGAGCACGCGCTCAGCGACGACTACTTCGTCTCCCGCAACCTGTACCCGAACGTCGACTTCTACACCGGCCTGATCTACCGGGCCATGGGCTTCCCGACCAGCATGTTCACCGTGCTGTTCGCGCTCGGCCGGCTGCCGGGCTGGATCGCCCAGTGGCACGAGATGATCAACGACCCCACCACCCGGATCGGCCGCCCGCGGCAGGTCTACACGGGCGTGGCCGAGCGGGACTACCTGCCGGTCGAGCAGCGCTGACGAAGATGTGACGCAGGTCACATATCCGCTGGCGCAACCTTCCACGCCGTCGTCGGTCTAACCGGTCAGCGTTGGCGCGGATTCGGCTGGATCCACGCCGGCGGCCGTCCAGCCGGGGTCCCGTGGGGGGACGCTCTGTGCGGACGGCAGGAAGCGCCCCGCGCCGGGCCCTGTGGGGGGACCCGTCGGCGGGGCGCTTTTCATTTTTCCGCCATGCGGTGACGCGGCGCTTGGCTTGGGCCGGCGCGAGCGTCGCCAGGGCTCGGCGCGATGTCGAAGCCGAGCGCAGCGCCCCGGGGGTGAGGGTCGCCAGACCCTCGCCGCTTCGCGGCGGAGTCGGCGCGGCGTGCCGGCGCAGCAAAACGGCCACCGTCGCGCCCCGCGCGGCGGACCCGCAGGGGGCCGGGCCCCCGCCGCCCGGGGCGCGCCCCGGGAAGCGGGCCCGCACGAGGGCCGCCAGGCCCTCGGTGCCCTGTGAAAGCCCAGCGCAGCGGTTTGGTGGGCCCCTAGGGGGAACCCGGCAAGGACCCGGGAATGGGCGAGGTGGCCTTCCTTACCGCCGTCGACACGTGTCAGCGTTGGCTTACAGGTTGCGCGACGGGGCAGCCGCGGGAGTGGGGAAACGGGCATCGGCATGGACGGCGCACTCTGGATGTACGCGCTACTGGTTCTCACCAGCGCACCGCCCTACCTCCCGAACAGCGCGCTGATCGCGGCCGCGGGCGTCATGGTGCACGCCGGCGAACTCAGCCTTCCGGCCGTGCTGTTGACGGTGGCCCTCGGGGCGCTCGCGGGTGACGGGCTGATCTATCTGGCCGGTCGGCTCGGCCGGCCGCGGGTCGTTCGGTGGCTGGACCGCTCGCCCCGGCGCCAGGCCGCGTTGGCCTGGACCGGGGAACGGATGCACGCCCACGGGCTGCCGTTCGTCGTCGGCGTGCGGTTCCTGCCGAGCGGCCGGGTCATCGGCGGGCTCACCGCCGCGCTGGTCGACTTCCCGGCCCGCCGCTACCTGTTGGGGATGGGCGTCGCCCAGACCGTCTGGGCCTCCTACAGCGTCGCCCTCGGCTACTGGGGAGCCGCGGCCCTGGAAGGGCCGCTCCCCTCCGTGCTCATCGCCTGCGGGATCTCGTTGGCGGTGGCCGGCGTCGCCCGGCTGGTCAGCGGCGCCGGTTCCCGGGGCGCCGCCGCACCCACTCCCTGATGGTGTCCGGATACCAGTACGGCCGGCCGCGCTCCACCACGTCAGGCACGGGCAGCAGGCCGTGCTTGCGGTAGGACCGTACGGTGTCCGGCTGCACCTGGATGTGGGCGGCGATCTCCCTGTACGACCAGAGTCCGCGGTCCGCCATCTTCTCGCACCTCCCGATAACCAGTGGGCCTGTCCCCCCGAGAACGACGCGTGACGCCGTGGGGCCGGGCTTGTTGATCATCTGTGACGGGCAGGGCGCGTAACGGTGACGGCTGTCGCGGACCGCGGCCAAACCGACAGGTTGTGCGGGCGTCAGGTGTGGCTGGGGAAGCCGAGGTTCACGGCGCTCTCCGCCGGTTCTGGCCAGCGGGTGGTGATGACCTTGCCCCGCGTGTAGAACCGTACTCCGTCGTTGCCGTAGATGTGATGATCACCGAAGAGGGACTCCTTCCAGCCACCGAAGGAGTGGTAGCCGACCGGCACCGGGATCGGCACGTTCACCCCGACCATCCCGCTCTCCACCTCCAGCTGGAACCGCCTTGCCGTCCCGCCGTCCCGGGTGAAGACGGCCGAACCGTTGCCCCAGGGTGAGGAGTTGATCAGCTCGATCGCCTCCTCGTAGTCGGCGGCCCGCACCACGCACAGCACCGGGCCGAAGATCTCGTCCCGGTAGGCGTCCATCCCCGGCGACACCCGGTCGAGCAGCGAGACGCCGAGGAAGAAGCCGTCCTCGTGCCCCGGCACCGTGAACTCCGTGCCGTCCACCACCACTTCGGCGCCCTGCGCGGCCGCGCCCCGCACGTAGGACGCCACGTTCGCGCGGTGCTCCGCGGTGATCAGCGGCCCCATCTCGGAGGCCGGGTCGTCGCCGGGGCCGATCACCAGGGCCCGCGCCCGCTCGGCGATCGCGGCCACCAGCGCGTCCGCCGTCTCGTCGCCCACCGCGACCACCACCGACACTGCCATGCAGCGCTCACCGGCCGAGCCGTAGGCCGCGCTGACCGCCGCGTCGGCCGCCACGGCCAGGTCGGCGTCCGGCAGCACCAGCATGTGGTTCTTGGCGCCGCCGAGCGCCTGCACCCGCTTGCCGTGCTCCACCGCGCCGCGCTGGATCGCCCGCGCCACCGGCGTCGAGCCGACGAAGCTGACGGCCGCCACGTCCGGGTGCGCCAACAGCCGCTCCACCGCCTCCCGGTCGCCGTTGACGACGTTCAACACGCCGTCCGGGAACCCGGCTTCGGCCGCCAGCTCCGCCAACCGCAGCCCCGCCGACGGGTCCTTCTCGCTCGGCTTCAGCACGAACGTGTTGCCGCAGGCGACCGCCACCGGGAACATCCACAGCGGCACCATCGCCGGGAAGTTGAACGGCGTGATGCCCGCGACCACGCCGAGCGGCTGCCGGATCGACGCCACGTCGACGCCCGTCGACACCTGGGTCGACAGCTCGCCCTTCAGCTTCTCGGGGATGGTGCAGGCCAGTTCGACGATCTCCAGGCCGCGCGCCACCTCGCCCAGCGCGTCCGCGTGCACCTTGCCGTGCTCCGCGGTGATCAGCCCGGCCAGCTCGTCGCGGTGCGCCACCAGCAGTTCGCGGTAGCGGAACAGCAGGCCGGTGCGCCTGGCCAGCGAGGTCCCGCCCCACGACCGGTGCGCCGCGCGGGCCGCCGCCACCGCCGCGTCGACCTCGGCGGCCGAGGCCAGCGCCACCCGGCCCGCCTCGGCGCCGGTCGCCGGGTCGAAGACCGGGCCGAAGCGGCCCGAGGCGCCCGGCACTGGCTTGTTGCCGACGAAGTGTCCCATGGTCTTCACGGTGGTGCCCTTCCTCGTCACGACTGGCCTACAGGTGGTGGCGGCGGCCCGCGGCGCCGCGCTCGTACTCCTCGCGGGCCCGGCGCGCCGCCGGCCGGGTGGCGGTGGCGGCCACCGGCACGTCCCACCACGCCTGCGCGGGCGGCGCCGTGTCCCTCGGGTCGGTCTCGACGTACACGCAGACCGGCCCCGCCGCCTCCCGCGCCTCGGCGAGGGCCGCCCGCAGCTCCGCCTGGCTGCCGGCCCGCAGCACGGTGAGACCGAGCGAGGCGGCGTTGGCCGCCAGGTCGACCGGCAGCGGGTCGCCGGTGAAGCCGCCGTCGGCCGCCCGGAACCGGTAGGCGGTGCCGAAGCGTTCTGCGCCGGTCAGCTCCGAGAGGCCGCCGATCGACGCGTAGCCCTGGTTCTGCACCAGCACGAGCACCACGTGCAGGCCCTCCTGCACGGCCGTCACCAGCTCGGTCGGCCCCATCAGATAGGTGCCGTCGCCGACCAGCGCCCACACCACGCGGTCCGGCGCGGCCAGTTTGACGCCGATGGCGGCCGGGATCTCGTAGCCCATGCAGGAGTAGCCGTACTCCACGTGGTACTGGCGCCGCGACCTGGCCCGCCACAGCTTGTGCAGGTCGCCCGGCATCGAGCCGGCCGCGTTGATCACCACGTCCTCGTCCCCGACGACCGCGTCGAGCGCGCCGAGCACCTGGCTCTGCGTCGGCCGGTCGTCCTCCTTCTCGGGGGTGAACGCGGCCGAGACGACCGCCTCCCAGCGCTCCTTGGCCGCCCGGTAGCCGGCCGCGTACCCGTCGGAGACCCGGTGCCCGGCCAGCGCCTCGGTCAGCGCGCCGAGACCGGCCCTGGCGTCCGCGACCAGCGGGAGGCCGGCCAGCTTGTGGGCGTCGTACGGCGCGACGGTGAGGTTGACGAAGCGGACGGCGGGGTCGGCGAACAGCGTGCCGGAGGCCGTGGTGAAGTCCGAGTAGCGGGTGCCGACGCCGATCACCAGGTCGGCGGCGCGGGCCAGTTCGTTGGCGACGGCGGTGCCGGTGTGGCCGACGGCGCCCACGTCGCAGGGGTGGTCGTGGCGGAGCGAGCCCTTGCCCGCCTGGGTGGACGCCACCGGGATGCCGGTCGCCTCGACCAGGGTCCGCAGCGCCTCCTCCGCCACGCTGTGGTGCACCCCGCCGCCGGCCACGATCAGCGGCCGGCGGGCCGCCCTGATCGCCCGCGCCGCCTCGGCCAGCGCCTCCGCGTCGGGCGCCGGCCGCGGCACCCGCCACACGCGCTCGCGGAAGAACCCCTCAGGCCAGTCGTGGGCCTCCGCCTGCACGTCCTGCGGCAGGGCGAGGGTCACCGCGCCCGTCTCCACCGGGTCGGCGAGCACCCGCATCGCCTGGAGCGCGGCCGGCACCAGCGCCTCGGGACGGTGCACCCGGTCGAACCAGCGGGAGACCGGCCGCAGCGCGTCGTTCACCGACACGTCGCCGGCGCCCGGGTGTTCGAGCTGTTGGAGCACCGGGTCGGCCGGCCGGGTGGCGAAGGCGTCGCCCGGCAGCAGCAGCACGGGCAGCCGGTTGACGGTGGCCAGCGCGGCGCCCGTCACCAGGTTGGTGGCGCCAGGACCGATGGAGGTGGTGACGGCGTGCGCCGAGAGCCGGTCGCGCTGGCGCGCGTAGCCGACCGCGGCGTGCACCATCGCCTGCTCGTTCCGGCCCTGGAGGAAGGGGAGTTCGGCGCCCGGGCCCTGGCCGCTCTCCAGCAGCGCCTGCCCGACGCCGGCCACGTTGCCGTGCCCGAAGATCCCCCAGCAGGCGGCGACCAGCCGCTCCCGGCGGCCGTCCCGCTCGGTGTACTGCCTGGCCAGGAAGCGCACCAGCGCCTGGGCGACCGTGAGGTGGTGTGTGTTGCTCATGACCGCTCCGGTGATGGGGGCGTGGGCTGCTGGGGGGAGTCGGCGGCCGAAGGCGCCTCGCCGGGGGCCGAAGGCCCCGGCTGGCGCCTGGCCGGCCTGCCAGGCCGTGCCGTGGCGGCGGCCTCGGCGGCCTCCTGGGAGCGATAGCGCGGCAGCCTGGGGTCCGGCCGCTGGTCGGCCCAACTGCCCCTGATCCAGGCGTGGTCGGGATGGTCACGGATCAGCCAGGCGCGGTCGGGATCCGGCCCCGCCATCACGTTCAGGTAGTACATGTCGTGCCCGGGCGCGGCGATCGACGGGCCGTGCCAGCCGTCCGGGATGACCACCGCGTCTCCGGTGCGGACCTCGGCCAGCACGTCCGTGCCGGTGCCGTGCCCCGAGGGGGTGACCCGCTGGTAACCGACGCCGTCCGCCGCCGGGTTGGCCTCGGCCGCGGCGATCTCGAAGTAGTAGATCTCCTCCAGCCTCGACTCCTCGCCAGGACGCGACTCGTCGTGCTTGTGCGGCGGGTACGACGACCAGTTGCCGCCCGGCGTCAGCACCTCGACGGCGATCAGCCGGTCGGCCTCGAACACCCCGGCCGCGGCGAAGTTGTTGACCTGCCGGGTGCAGGATCCCGCGCCACGCAGCTCGACCGGCACCCGGTCGGCCGCGACGTGCCTGGCCGGCAGCCGCCGCTCGCAGCGGGCGCCGGTCAACGCGAACCGGCCCCCGGCGGCCGAGGAGATCGTCACCTCGGCGTCCCGCGGCACGTACGCGAAGTCCGTCAGGCCGGCGAAGACGCCGGCGCGGCCGCGGAGTTCGAAGCGCTCGCCGGCCACCTCCACCACGCAGCCGCCGGCCAGCGGCAGCACGATCCACTCGCTGTCGCCGGTGGCGAGGCGGTGCGTACCACCGGGCGCCAGCGGCAGCACGCGCAGCGAGGAGTAGCCCCAACCGGCCGACTCGGGGCTGATGTCCAGGGTGTAGGGGCCGGCGGCGGCGCTGCCGGCCGGCAGATGGTGGCGGCCGGACGCCGCGCCCGGGCTCGGGGGTGTCACCGTCGACGACCTCTCCTTCGGGGGATGGCTTGGGGCGGATGAGCGGGGGGTTAGAGCAGGCTGACGGCGGTGCGTACGGCGCCCGCCACGTCGCCGTCCGGCGGGTAGAGCAGCGAGCGGCCCACCACCAGGCCCCGCACGGTGGGCAGCCGCAGCGCCGAGCGCCACTTCTCGTAGAGGCCGTCCTGGTCGCCGGTCACCTCGCCGCCGAGCAGCACCGCGGGCAGCGTCGAGGTCTCCATCACCCGGGCCATCTCGTCCGGGTCCGCGGTGACCGGCACCTTCAGCCAGGTGTAGGCGGAGGTGCCGCCGAGGCCCGAGGCGATGGCGATGGCGGTGGTGACGGCCTCGGCGCTCAGGTCGTTGGTCGGCTTGCCGGCTATTCGGCGGCTGAGGAACGGCTCGACGAAGACCGGCAGTCGGCGGCGCGCCATCTCGTCGATCACCCGGGCGGTGGACTCCAGGGTGGTGAGCGAGCCCGGGTCCGTGTAGTCGACGCGCAGCAGCAGCTTGCCGGCGTCGAAGCCGAGCCGCTCGATGTCCTCGGGACGGTGCCCGGTGAACCGGTCGTCGAGCTCGAACGAGGCGCCGGCCAGCCCGCCGCGGTTCATCGAGCCGAGCACCACCTTCTCGTCGAGCGCGCCGAGCAGCAGCAGGTCGTCCAGGATGTCGGCGGTGGCCAGCACCCCGTCGACGCCCGGCTGGGCGAGTGCCAGCGTCAACCGCTCGAGCAACTCCACCCGGTTGGCCATGGCGAGCGGCCGGCCGCCGACCTTGAGCGCGCCGCGCGCCGGGTGGTCGGCGGCGATGATCATCAGCCGGCCCCGGTCCCCGAGGAGCGGACGCCGGGCCCGCCGCGCCGCCGCCTCGGCGATCGCCTCGGGGTGCCGGCTGCGCACGGTGGCCAGCTCGGAGATGCTGATGGTCACGGAAGGCTCTCCTTCGGTTCGGTCAGGGCTGCCGGTTCGGTCGGGGCTGCCGGTTCGGTGCTCGCTTCCGGCACGGTGCCGCCGCCCAACAGGGCGTCGACCTCGTGGGCGTAGGGCATGGCCGACGAGCAGGCCAGCCGGCCGGCGACCAGCGCGCCGGCGGCGTTGGCGAAGCGCGTCAGCCGGTCGGGGGCCCAGCCGGCCAGCAGCCCGTGGCAGAGCGCGCCGCCGAACGCGTCCCCGGCGCCGAGGCCGTTCACCACCTCGACGGGGTGCGGCGGCGCCTGCGCCTCCGTGCCGTCCCGGTGCACCGCGAGCACCCCGGCCGGCCCCTGTTTGACGACCGCCAGCTCCACGCCGGCCGCCAGCAGCGCCTCGGCGCAGGCGCGCGGCTCGCGGACCCCAGTGGCGACCTCGCACTCGTCCAGGTTGCCGACGGCGACGGTCGCGTGGGACAGCGCCTCGCGGTAGAGCCCGCGGACGGCCGACGAACCGTCCTTCCAGGCGGCGTCTTTCCAAAACGTCGGCCGCCAATCGAGGTCGAAGACGGTGGCCACCTGGTCGCCGTGGTGCTCGGCGCGGGCGGCGAGCGCCGCGAGCGTGGCGCCGCGGCTCGGCTCCTCGCAGAGACCGGTGCCGCTCATCCAGAAGATCCTGGCCGCCCGGACGGCGGCCAGGTCGAGCTCGTCGGCGTGGATCACCAGATCGGGCGCCTTGGGCAGCCGGTAGAAGTAGAGCGGGAAGTCGTCGGGCGGGAAGATCTCGCAGAAGGTGACGGGCGTCGGGTACTCGGGAACCGCCGTCACCCAGCGGTCGTCCACCCCGAACTCCCGCAGCGCCTGGTGGCAGTAGTCGCCGAACGGGTCGCGGCCGGTGCGGCTGATCACCGCGGCCGACCGGCCGAGGCGGGCGGCGGCCACGGCCACGTTGGTGGGCGAGCCGCCGAGGAATTTGCCGAACGAATCGACCCTGGCCAGTGGCACACCGGTCTGCAGCGGGTAGATATCGACCCCGATGCGCCCCATGGTGATGACGTCGAATGCTGTCCCGGCCGTCGTCATCCGCGCTCTCCCTCCGCCGTCCCTGGCGTGCGTCGTCGCCCTGTCGCGCCGCCCCCCAGCGTCGGCCCACTCGGGACCCGCTGTCAATGCTTTGTCTTTACATATGGACATCTCGATGACGTAAGGATGAAGCGTTGTCCTGACGAAGCATTGTCCTGACAAACTATTGACAGTCGGGCCCACCCGGCGGTTTGCTCCCCACTGCGACCCGCTCCCACCCCAACCCTCCACTCTCACACCGAAGTGAGGTAGGAACGATGAACCGGATCAGTCGCCCCCTCTTCGCGGCGGGCTGCGCCGCCGCCCTGCTGCTCGTCACCGCATGCTCCAGCGACTCCGGCGGCCGGCGGGCCCAGGAGGAGGCGGACGACCTGGCGGCTGGCCAGGCCGACACCCCCCGAATCAGGGTCGCCATGATCACCCACGGCGGCCGCGGCGACACCTTCTGGGACATCGTCCGCAAGGGAGCCGAGGACGCCGCCAGCAAGGACAACGCCGAGCTCATCTACTCCAGCGACCCCAGCGCCGCCGGCCAGGCCAGCCTCATCGACAACGCCGTCGACCAGGGCGTGGACGGCATCGCCCTCACCATGGCCAACCCCGAGGCGCTGGCCGACTCGATAGCCGCCGCCCAGGAGGCGGGCATCCCCGTCGTCGGCCTCAACTCCGGGCTGCCCGCCTGGCAGGACGCCGGCCTGCTCTCCTACTTCGGCCAGGACGAGGGCGTCGCCGGCCGCGCCTTCGGCGAACGGCTCAACGAACTCGGCGCCCAACACACCGTCTGCGTCATCCACGAACAGGGCAACATCTCCCAGGAGCAGCGCTGCGGCGGCCTCGACGAGACCTTCGAGGGCGAGAGCGAGATCCTCTACGTCGACGGCGCCGACCTGCCGGCCGTCCGCTCCACCATCGAGGCCAAGCTCCGCCAGGACGGCTCCATCGACTACGTCGCCGCCCTCGGCGCCCCCTACGCGCTGGCCGCCGTCGACTCCGTCTCCGGCGCCGGCAGCGACGCCAGCATCGCCACCTTCGACCTCAACACCGAACTCGTCACCGCCATCGAGGAAGGCGACATCGCGTTCGCCGTCGACCAACAGCCCTACCTCCAGGGCTACCTGGCCATCGACGCGCTCTGGCTCCACACCTCCAACGGCAACGTCAGCGGCGGCGGCACCGCCCCCGTCCTCACCGGACCGGCCTTCGTCGACGCGGAGAACGTCGCCACCGTCGCCGAGTACGCCGCCAACGGCACCAGGTGAGCGGGGAGTTGAGCCACGACATGCCCGCAGACACCGCAGACACCGCAGACACCACCGTCGAACCCACGGCCGCGCCCCGCCCCGCGGGCGACGGCCGCACCACCCGCCGCTCCCCGCTCCGCCGGCTGCTCGGCCGCCCCGAGATGGGCGCGCTGGTCGGCGCCGCCGCCGTCTACGTCCTCTTCTCCGTCGTCGCGCCCACCTTCCGGCAGCTCGACTCGCTCTCCACCGTCCTCTACCAGGCGTCCACCCTTGGCATCTTGGGCATCGCCGTCGCCCTGCTGATGATCGGCGGCGAGTTCGACCTGTCGGCCGGCGTCGCCGTCACCGCCTCCGCGCTCACCGCCAGCATGTTCGCGTTCCAACTCACCCTCAACGTCTGGGCCGGGGTGCTGGTCGCGCTCGTCCTCTCGCTGGCCGTCGGCGCCCTCAACGGCGTCCTGCTGGTCCGCACCGGACTGCCGAGCTTCCTCATCACCCTGGCCACCTTCCTGATGCTCCAGGGCCTCAACCTCGCCGTCACCAAGGCGATCACCGGCAACGTCGCCACCGACTCCATCCGCGACATGGACGGCTTCGAGCAGGCCCGCGACGTCTTCGCCGCCACCCTCACCATCGGCGACACCCAACTGCGGATCACCGTGCTGTGGTGGCTCGGCTTCGCCGCCCTCGCCACCTGGGTGCTGCTGCGCACCCGCTACGGAAACTGGGTGTTCGCGGTCGGCGGCAACGCGGAGAGCGCCCGCGCCGTCGGCGTGCCGGTGGCATTCGTCCGGATCAGCCTCTTCATGACCGTCGGCTTCGCCGCCTGGTTCGTCGGCATGCACCAGCTGTTCGCGTTCAACACCGTGCAGTCCAACGGCGGCATCGGCAACGAACTCCTCTACATCGCCGCCGCCGTCATCGGCGGCTGCCTGCTCACCGGCGGCTACGGCTCCATCGCCGGCCCGGCGATCGGCGCCTTCCTCTTCGGCATGGCCAACCAGGGCATCGTCTACGCCAACTGGGACCCCGACTGGTTCATGTTCTTCCTCGGCGCGATGCTGCTGCTCGCCGTGCTGCTCAACCTGTGGGTCCGACGCCAGGCCACCCGGAGGTGACACCCGTGGCTCCCCTCATCGAACTCCGCGCCGTCGGCAAGTCCTACGGCAACATCCACGCCCTCCGCGGCGTCGACCTCACCGTGGCGCCCGGCCGGGTCGGTTGCGTGCTCGGCGACAACGGCGCCGGCAAGTCCACCCTGATCAAGATCATCTCCGGGCTGCACCGGCACACCGCGGGCGAGTTCCTGATCGACGGCCAGCCGGTCCGGCTCTCCTCGCCCCGCGAAGCCCTGGACCGCGGCATCGCCACCGTCTACCAGGACCTCGCCACCGTCACCCTGATGCCGGTCTGGCGCAACTTCTTCCTCGGCTCGGAACTCACCCGTGGCCGCTGGCCTTTCCAGTCCCTCGACATCCCCCGGATGCGGCGGATCGCCGACACCGAACTCCGCGCCATGGGCATCGTGCTCGACGACCTCGACCAGCCGGTCGGCTCGCTCTCGGGCGGCCAGCGGCAGTCCGTCGCCATCGCCCGCGCCGTCCACTTCGGCGCCCGCGTCCTCATCCTCGACGAGCCGACCGCCGCGCTCGGCGTCAAACAGTCAGGCGTCGTGCTCCGCTACGTCGCCGCCGCCCGCGAACGCGGCCTCGGCGTCGTCTTCATCACCCACAACCCCCACCACGCCTACCTGGTCGGCGACCACTTCACCGTGCTGCGGCTCGGCGCGGTCGAACTGAGCGCCGACCGGTCCGCGGTCGACCTCGACCAGCTCACCCACCAGATGGCCGGCGGCGCCGAGTTGGACGAGCTCCGCCACGAACTGACAGGAGAAAGCGCACCATGAGCGCCGTGCAGGCACTGGACCGGATCAGGGTCGGCTCGGCCCCGGACTCCTGGGGAGTCTGGTTCGCCGACGACCCCCAGCAGACCCCCTGGCACCGCTTCCTCGACGAGGTCGCCGAGGCCGGCTACCCCTGGATCGAACTCGGCCCCTACGGCTACCTGCCCACCGACCCCGCCGTGCTGCGCGACGAACTCGCCCGCCGCGAGCTGCGGGTCTCCGCCGGCACCGTCTTCACGGCCCTGCACCGCGGGCCTGCCGTCTGGGACGAGACCTGGGCGCACGTGGCGAAGGTCGCCGCGCTCACCCGGGCGGTGGACGCCACCCACCTGGTCGTCATCCCCGAGTTCTGGCGCGATCCGGTCACCGGCGAACGCACCGAGGACCCGACGCTGACGGCCGGCCGGTTCGCCGACCTGACGGCCGGCCTCGAACGCCTCGGCCGCGCCGTACGCGACGAGTTCGGCCTCGGCATCGTCGTCCACCCGCACGCCGACACCCACATCGACACCGAGGAGAACGTCACCCGCCTCCTCGACGCCACGGACCCGGCGGTGGTCGACCTCTGCCTCGACACCGGCCACTACGCCTACTGCGGCGGCGACAGCGTCAAGCTCATCGAGACCTACGGCGAGCGCATCGGCTACCTCCACCTGAAGCAGGTGGACCCGGCGATCCTCGCCGACGTCGTCGCCAACGAGGTCCCCTTCGGGCCGGCGGTGCGGCGCGGCGTGATGTGCGAACCGCCGACCGGCGTCCCCGAACTCCCGCCGGTCCTGGCGGCGGCGCAGGCCCTCGGCACGGACCTGTTCGCCATCGTCGAACAGGACATGTACCCGTGTCCGCCCGACCAGCCGCTGCCGATCGCCGAGCGGACGCGGCGCTTCCTGTCTTCTTGCGGAGCGTAGCCTCGGCGCGGCCCGCAACCCGACGATCCCGGCCTCGGGCCCCCTCCCGGGGTGCCGTCCGGCGGGCGCGGTTCGGGGCTCCGCCCCGGTGCCCGGCAGGTTTGGGCGCGTTGGCGAGCAGCGCGACCCGGGGGTTCCGGGGCTCCGCCCCGGTCCCCGGGGCCGGGGACGCCGTCCGGCGGTCCTGGCTCGGTGCTTCGCCCCGGGCCCCGGTGCCCGGTGGGCTTTCGAGACCTGCGGCCCCGGCTTTCTGGGGCTCCGCCCCGGTGCCCCGGGGGCTTGGGTGCGTTGGCGCGCCCCGGTTCCCGGGGCCGGGGTGCTGCCCGGCGGTCCCGGCTCGGTGCTTCGCCTCGGGCCCCGGTGCTCGGTGGGCTTTCGGAGCCTGCGGCCCCGGGCCTTCTGGGGCTTCGCCCCGGTGCCTCCGGCTGAGGGCTCCGGCCCCCTGGCCGGGGGCGGGTTCGGGGCCCGTCGGGTCCGGACCCCGTGCCGCCGGGGCCGTCGTCCAGCGGCGGGGCGCCGGTTCGGCGCCTGGTGGCCCTTCGGGCCGAGGTGCTGCCCGGCGGTCGCGGGTCGGGGCTTCGCTCCGGCTCCAGGCCGGAGTCGCCCCGCTACGCGGGGTCCCCGGTCGGCGGTCTCGGCTGGGGGGCTCCTGCCCCCGAGCCGCAGGCCGGTTCGGGACCCGTCGGGCCTGGACCCCGTGCCCGCTTGGGCTTGTCGTCCAGCGGCCCGATGCCGGTCCGGTGTCCGGCGGGCCTTCCGGGGCCTGCGGCCCCGGGGGGCTTCGCCCCGGTCCCCGGACCCCGGCGCCGGAGGCGCCGTCCGGCGGTCCCGGGTCTTCCGGGGCTACGCCCCGGCCCGCTACGCCCCGAACCCGTTCCGCCCCGTGCCGCAACGCGGCCCGTAGGCCGCGGCGCGTACGTTCGGCACCGAGGGACCGTTTCATCTCCACACCGCGAAAAAGAAGAAGGGCGCAGATGACCAACCGCACCACCCCCCTCGGCGTCGCCGTCATCGGTACCGGGACGATGGGGGCCGATCATGTTCGCCGGCTCGACCAGGTGGTCAGCGGCGCCCGCGTCGCGGCCGTCGCCGATCCGGACGAGGGTCGCGCCAAGGGCCTGGCCGACACCATCGACGGCTGCACCGCGCAAACCGACACCACGGCCGCCCTCGACGCCCCCGGCGTCGAGGCCGTGCTGATCGCCTCGCCCGGGCCGGCCCACGAGGAGACGCTGCTCGCCGCGCTCGACCGTGGCCTGCCGGTGCTGTGCGAGAAGCCGATGACCCCCGACACCGCCGGCGCGCTCCGCGTGCTCGAGGCCGAGCAGCGGCACGGTGCGCGCCGCATCCAGGTCGGCTACATGCGCCGCTACGACACCGAGTACGCCCAGCTCAAGGACGTGTTGACGGCCGGCGAGATCGGTCGGCCGCTGCTCCTGCACTGCCGGCACCGCAACGTGTCCGTGCACTCCTACTTCACCGAGCCCATGCTCATCAACGACTCGGTGGCGCACGAGTTCGACGCCGCCCGCTGGCTGCTCGGCCAGGAGATCGTCGCCGTCGCCGTGCTGCGGCCCGCCCCCAGCCGGCTCGCCGCGCCCGGCATCGGCGACCCGCAGCTCGTCGTCTTCGAGACCGACGCCGGGGTTCTCGTCGACGTGGAGATCTTCG
Organism: Streptomyces mayteni; assembly: GCF_054783955.1. NCBI lineage: Bacteria > Bacillati > Actinomycetota > Actinomycetes > Kitasatosporales > Streptomycetaceae > Streptomyces > Streptomyces mayteni. The sequence continues at coordinate 19,289 of NZ_BAAGPR010000022.1, forward strand.
CCACCGCCGGCTTCGGCTACCAGGTGCAGGCCGAGGCCGTCTGCGAACGCGGCACCGCCCGCATCGGGGACGCGCACGGCATGCTCACCAACACCGCGGGACGCTGGGGCGGCGGCATCGCGCAGGACTATCTGGCCCGGTTCGTCGACGCCTACGACCGCGAGGTGCAGGCGTGGGTCGACGCCACCAGGCGCGGCGAGGCCACCGGGCCGAGCGCCTGGGACGGCTACGCCGTCGCCGCCGCCTGCGAGGCCGGCGTCGAGGCCCAACGCACCGGCCAGCGCGTCGCCGTCGACATGATCACCCGCCCGGCCTTCTACCGCTGAGGCCGTATATTCGGCACCCGAGGACCGAGGAGGGAACCGCGGTGGACCTGAGGTTCAGCATCGACCGCAACAGCCCCGTGCCGCTCTACTTCCAGCTGTCGCAGCAGTTGGAGGCGGCGATCGAGCAGGGGAAGCTGCTGCCCGGCACCCGCCTCGGCAACGAGATCGATCTGGCGGGCCGGCTCGGGCTCTCCAGGCCCACTGTCCGCCAGGCCATCCAGGCCCTGGTCGACAAGGGCCTGCTGGTCAGGCGCCGTGGCGTCGGCACCCAGGTGGTGCACAGCCAGGTGCGGCGGCCGCTGGAGCTGAGCAGCCTGTACGAGGACCTGGAGGCGGCCGGCCAGCGGCCGGCCACCCGGGTCCTCGACGTGGCCACCGTGCCGGCCCCGGCCGAGGTCGCGGCCGCGCTCGGCATCGCCGAGGGCGCCGAGACCCAGCGCATCGAACGCCTCCGCCTCACGCACGGCGAGCCGATCGCCCACATGCGCAACTACCTGCCCCGCGAGCTGTACGACTTCGGCCGCGACGACCTGGAGGCCACCGGCCTCTACCGGCTGATGCGGGCCGCCGGCACGGCGCTGCACAGCGCCCGCCAGTCCATCGGCGCCCGGGTGGCCACGGCCGCCGAGGCCGGGCTGTTGGCCGAGCCGCCAGGCGCGCCGCTGCTGAGCATGCAGCGCACCGCGTTCGACGACACCGGCCGCGCCGTCGAGTACGGCTCCCACCTCTACCGGGCCTCCCGCTACACCTTCGAACTCCAGCTGCTGATCAGGCCGTGAACCGGGCTTCCGTGAACGCCGCATGTACCCCCGTGCCAGTCCCGTTGCGGATCACCTGAACCCGTTGACCGGGCCACGGCCGAGCGGCGAGAGTCGTGCTCACGCGAAAGCGCCCGGCCGTGTGCCCGAGTGGTTCAGGGGCTCGCCTGCAAAGCGAGTGACGTGGGTTCGAATCCCGCCACGGCCTCCACACCCGTGATCGACGACAACGTCAGGCTCGGTCAACTTCGTTGGATCGACTGCTAGATTCGCCGCTCGAACGTGCTATCGATCGAGAGGTGACGGCGTGACGGAATCCTTAGCGAGTTCGGCCGATCAGGCGCACAGCCGAAGAGGTCTGCTCACCGGTGGCATCAAGCTGGCAGCGGGGGCGGCGGTGCTCGGCGGCACCTCGCTGCTCACGGTGAGTCCGGCGCACGCGGACGTGGACGACACGCCGAAGTTCAAGCTGGAGGGGAACGGCGGCAACCCGGTCTGGCGCCGGACGCTCCATCAACCCTACTGGGCGATGCAGTCGTTCGCCTACGACAGTGTCAACAGCCAGATCTACTTCGCTCAGCACAAGGTGGGCGGTGACAACGGCGATCTGTGGCTGAGCAAGACGGACCTGTCCGGCACTGTGCTGAGCACGATGGCCATCCACGGTTTCGGCCACGGCTCGTCGATGGGCGTGGAGTCCGCCGGTGTGGGCACCCCACCGTTCATCTGGATCGAAAGCCACTCGGTCAACGACGCCGGTACCCGGATCGCCCGCTTCCGCTGGAGCGACGGGGGGGAACTGGATTCGACGTCCCCCACCATCCAGAACCGAACCCCCACGGTCTCCACCTTCGCCCACAGCCCGCGGCCGGCGTTCGACTCGCACTACGGCCGGATGCTCTTCCGCTACCACTCGGGCAGCGGATCCCGCCCCTGGCGCCTCGCCCTGTTCTCCCAAGCCGATGCCGTGGCCGGGCGGTTGGGCGACGGCACCCGCCTGACCGAGCGGGCGATCCCGACCAACCAGGAGCTGGGCCTGACCGGCGACGACCTGTTCCAGGGCATCACCGCCTGCGGCCGCTACGCCTATCTCCTCTTCGGCGGCACCAACCGCACCTCCTACCTCGTCACCCTCGACATGAACGCCACCGCGGACAGCTACGTCGAGAAGTACCCCACCAGCGCCGGCCAGTCGCTCCCCGGCCGCGAGGCCCAGGGCATCGCCATCTGGCGGGTGAACGGAGCGCCCAGGCTCGCCTTCGGCTACTCGTCGAGGGACACCTCGACCTCCCCTGACTCCTTCGAGGCAAGCGTCTTCTACAAGAGCGAGTTCATCTGACCGACGGGGCGAACGTCCGGCATCCGGCGGGATGCCGGGCGTCCTGTCCTCGCGTGGCGGGTGGTGCGCCGGCGGGCGGTGGTCAGCCGGCCGGCGGGGGCGTCAGCCCGGCCGTGGCCGACTCGATCGCCTCGTCGAGGATGTCGCGGGAGAGGAGCAGGTCGCGGATCATGCCGTCGAGCCGGCGGCGTTCGTGGGTGAGGTCGGCGACCAGCTTCTCGTTGCCGATCGCCGAGAGGCCGCCGTCCGCGTCCCGCATGCACGGCAGCAGCCGGGCGATCACCTCGCTGCACAGGCCGGCCGCGTAGAGCGCCTGGATCCGGATCACCCGGTCCACCGCCCAGTCGCCGAACTCCCGGTGGCCGCCGGGCGTACGCTCGGCCCGCAGCAGGTCCTGCTGCTCGTAGTAGCGGAGCGACCGCTCGCTCACCCCGGTGCGACGCGCGAGTTCCCCGATCCGCATGACGACCTCCGGATCCGCACTTGAATCTGACATTGATGTCAGGTTCTACCGTACCGGCATGACGCGCTCCCCGGAATCCTCCCGCCTCTTCGAGCCCACCCGCCTCGGCCCGCTGACCCTGCCGAACCGCCTGGTCATGGCGCCGCTCACCCGCAACCGCGCCTCCGCGGACGGGGTGCCAGGCGAGCTGATGACCGCCCACTACGCCCAGCGCGCCGCCGCCGGGCTGATCATCGCCGAGGCCACCACCCCGAACGCCGTCGGGCAGACGTACCCCAACATCCCCGGGCTGCACACCGCGGCGCAGGTCGCCGGCTGGCGCGGGGTCACCGACGCGGTGCGCGCCGCCGGCGGCCGGATGTTCGTGCAGCTCCAGCACGGCGGCCGGGTCGGCCACCCGGCCACCAGCGGACTGGTGCCCGTCGCGCCCTCCCCGATCCCGCTGCCGGAGACCATCCACACCCCGACCGGCCGCCAACCGTCCGTCACGCCACGGGAGATGACCGTGGACGACATCCGCGCCCACGTCGCCGACTTCGTCGCCGCCGCGCGCAACGCCCGCGCCGCCGGCTTCGAGGGCGTCGAGGTGCACGCCGCCAACGGCCATCTGCTGCACCAGTTCCTGGCCACCAACACCAACCGCCGCGTCGACGGGTACGGCTCCACCGTCGCCGGCCGCGTCCGGTTCGTCGTGGAGGTGGTCGAGGCGGTCGCCGACGCCGTCGGCCAGGACCGGGTCGGGCTGCGGATCTCCCCGCGGAACCCCGTCAACGGCATCGTCGAGAGCGACACCGATGTCGTCTACCCGGCCCTGGCCGACGCCCTGGCCGGCCTCGACCTCGGCTATCTGCACCTGGTCCGCACCGACGCCGAAGACCCGCTGTTCGGGGACCTCCGCGGGCGCTGGCCCGGCGTCCTGATGGCCAACCCCGACCTCGGCCCTGGCGGCGGACTCCCCGCCGACGGCGGCCGCGCGGCCGGCGAACGACTCCTCGCGGCCGGCGCCGACGCCATCGCCCTCGGCCGGGCCTTCATCGCCAACCCCGACCTCGTCGAACGCCTGCGCCGCGGCGCCCCGTTGAACCCGCTCCGGGAGGGCCCGCTGATGTACGTCGGCGGCGCGACCGGCTACAACGACTACCCGGTGCTGGCGGCCGCGTGAGGCCGTGCGGTGGGCCGGGCGCCGGTGCGAAATCCGATTGTCGCCCGGTGCGGCGGCGGTGAGACTGGGCGCCGTGCTGACGCGAGCGGAGATCGACGAGTTCGAGGCGAACGGCTTCGTCCGGGTGGCCGGCGCCGTGCCGGCCGAGGTCGTCGACCGGTGCCGGGCCGAGCTGTGGGAGGCGACCGGCTGCGACCCGCACGACCCCACGACCTGGACGGAGCCGGTGATCCGGCTCGGCGGCTTCGCCACCCCGCCCTTCCGCGCCGCCGCCAACGCCCCCGTGCTGCACGAGGCGTTCGACCAGCTGGTCGGCCCGGGGAAGTGGCGGGCGCCCGGGGGCCTCGGCACCTTTCCTGTCCGCTTCCCCAGCGACGAGGAGCCGGGCGACGACGGCTGGCACGTGGAGGCCAGTTTCGCCGGCGAGGCGGGCGAGTACCGGCTCAACCTGCGCTCCCGCGGCCGCGCCCTGCTGATGCTGTTCCTCTTCTCCGACGTGGGCCCGGACGACGCCCCGACGCGGATCAGGGCGGGCTCGCACCGGGACGTGCCGCCGCTGCTGGCGGACGCGGGCGACGCCGGACGCGAGTGGTTCGACCTCTGCCGTGACGCGGTGGCCGCCAGCGAGCGCCGCCCCGAGGTCACCGCGACCGGCCGGAGCGGCGACGTGTTCCTCTGCCACCCGTTCCTGGTGCACGCGGCCCAGCCGCACCGCGGCACTGTGCCGCGGTTCATGGCCCAGCCCCCGCTCGACCCGACAGGACCGCTCGACCTCGACGCAGCCTCCCCGAGCCCGGTGGCCCGCCCCGTCGTCGAGGCCCTGGGACGGGCCCGTGGCGGCCATCCCGGCTAGGTGTATTGACCCGCAGCGTTGTGCCGTTGAAGCGTTCGACCTTGCCGTCGGTCTGTGGCAGGTAGGGGCGAGTGAGCTTACCGACCGCCCCCGACCTGGCGGCCCGCTGCAACCTCGACGACCTGCCGTCCGTCGCCGAGGCGCCCCCATGTGGCTCGCCGCCGCCCTCGGCGGCCAGTGGACTCGACCCATGTCGGCCCGGACGGAGAACTGATGTGGCGCTATTGTCCGTTGGCGGCCCTCGGCCCTCCACCGAGTGACGGGGTACCCTCTGGCGATCCCGGGAAGTTCTCCTATCCTTCTGTCTGCGGTCTCCCGAGTCGCTCGACCTGCCGTAAGGGGTCCTGGGGGTGAGGATGTCGGTCGAGTTCCGGATGCTCGGGGACGTCGGAGTGCGCTCCGGCGGCGTGGAGTTGAACGTGGGGCCCGCGCGCCAGCGGTGCGTGTTGGTGGCGTTGCTGGTCGAACCGAACCGGCCGCAGCACGTGGACGTGCTCGTGGAGCGGGTCTGGGGTGGCCGGCCGCCTCGGCAGGCCCGCAACTCCCTGTACGCCTACCTCGCTCGGCTGCGGCAGGCGTTCACGGACGTGCCGGGCGTCGAGATCAGGCGAACGCCGGCCGGCTACCTGTTGCCCGTCGACGAGGACGCGGTGGACCTGCACAGCTTCCGACACCTGGTGCGAGGGGCGCGCGGACAGGACGACCGAACGGCCCTGGAGCGCGTGGAGCGGGCGCTGGGGCTGTGGCGCGGCCCGGCGCTTGGCGGACTCGACGGGTTATGGGTCGAGTCCGTGCAGCGGACGTTGGAGCAGGAGCGCTGGCAGGCCCTGCTGCGCCGCAACGACCTCGCGTTGCGCCTCGGGCACCACGCCGATCTGGTGGCGGAGTTGTCCGCGATGGCGGAGCGGAACCCGCTCGACGAGCGGCTGGCCGGCCACCTCATGCTCGCGTTGTTTCGATCGGGTCGGCAGGCCGACGCGCTGCGCCACTACCAGGACGTGCGGCACCGGCTGGCCGACGAACTGGGCACCGACCCCGGTCCGCGACTGCGCACCCTGCACCAGCGGATCCTGGTGGGGGAACAGGCGGAGCACCACACGACCACGCTCCGCCCCCGCCAACTTCCGGCCGAATCCCGGTTGTTCTGTGGCCGGTTGGACCAACTCGCCCAGCTCGACAAGGCGCTGGCTTCCGACGGCGCGTCGGCGGCGGTGGCGGTCGTCGGGGCCGCGGGCGTCGGCAAGACGACGCTGGCGCTGCACTGGGCGCACCGCGTGGCCGACCGGTTCCCCGAGGGGCAGTTGTACGCCGACCTCCGCGGCTTCGACCCGGCCGGGCCTCAGGTGTCCCCGTCGGTCGTGGTGGGGCGCTTCCTGGAGGCGTTGGGCGTTCCATCGGAGTCCGTCTCGGCCGACGCCGAAAGCCGCTTGGCACAGTATCGGAGCGCGGTGGCGGGCCGGCGGCTGCTGGTCGTCCTGGACAACGTCAGGGACACCGACCACGTTCTCCCGCTGCTGCCCGGCAGCGACACGTGCACCGTGCTCGTCACCAGCCGCGACCGCCTGACCGGACTGGCCGCCACGTACGGGATACCGACGGTGGAGCTGGACGTGATGTCCGAGACCGAGGCGCGCGACCTGCTGGCCGGCCACCTGTCCAGGCGGCGGGTGAACGACGAGTCGGAGGCCGCCGGGGCGCTGCTGCGGTGGTGCGCTGGCCTGCCGTTGGCGGTGGGGGTCATCGGGGCACGCGCCGCGGCCCGCCTGGACTTCCCGCTTGACGTGCTGGTCGAGGAGTTGCGCACGGCCGAGGGGCTCGACGTCGACGACCGCGGGCCGAGCTCCCATCTGCACGCGGTGTTCACCGCCTCGTACCGGACCCTGCCGGCCCCGGCCGCGCGGGCGTTCGCGTTGCTCGGCGCCGCGCCAGGACCGGACATCTCGCTGCCGGCGGCGGCCGAGCTCCTCGACCTGCCCGTGCCGCGGGCCAGGCGCCTGCTGGCGCATCTGGAGACCGTCCATCTGCTGCGTCAACCCACGCCCGGCCGTTACCAGATGCACCATCTGGTCCGGGTGTACGCCGGCGAGCGCGCGCACGGCGATCTGGCCGACGAACGGGAGCCGGCGTTGCGCCGGGTCATCGGGTACTACGTGCGGACGGGGCGTGCCGCGGAGAGCGTGCTGTATCCATACGAGGACCCGCCAGCGCTCGGCGAACCGGCGCGCCCCACCGACGCCGTCTCCGACGAGGCGCGGGCGTTGGGTTGGTTGGCGTCGGAGTATCCGTGTCTGATCGCGAGCCAGGAGGCCGCGCTGCGGCTGGGCTGGGACTCCGCCGTGTGGCAGTTGGCCTGGGCCCTGGACACGTTCCTGCGCCGGCAGGGTCCCCTCGACGATCAACTGGCCGTGTGGCGTGCGGCGATGGTCGCGGCCGACCGGGTGGGGGACCCCGACGTGCGCGCCCTGGCGTCGTGGCGGCTCGGCGCGGCGCTCGCGCGCGCGTCGGACCTCGACGCGGCGGCCGACCACCTCGACCTCGCCCTGGAGCTGAGCCGCGCCTCCGGCGACGCGCCCGGGCAGGCCAACGCGCACCAGGCCCTTGCCTGGTCGCACGAGCAACGCGGCGACGACGCCTCGGCCCTGCGGCACGCCACGAGCGCGTTGACGATTCTGCGGGCCCTCGGCGTGCCGATGCGCGAGGCGCACGCACTCAACCAGGCCGGGTGGTACGCCGCCAAGTGCCACGACCTTCCGCTGGCCCGCGCGCACTGTGCGGCGGCGCTCGACCTGGCGCGCCGCCACGGCGACCGCGACGCCGAGGCGCGCACGCTTGACAGCCTCGGCTATATCGCCCACCTGGCCGGTGACCACGACGAGGCCATGGCCCACTACGAGCAGGCGCTCGCCGGCTTCCACGAGGTGGGCGCGTTCTACGACTACGCCGACACCCTGGAACGCCTAGGCGAAGGACACGCCGTCGCTGGCCGCCGCGACCGGGCCGGCGCGGCCTGGCGGCGGGTGTTGGCCCTCTTCCTCGACCAGCGTCGCGACACCGACGCCGACCGCGTGGCCGCCCGCCTCGACGCCGTGCGCGGCGACTGATCCCACCGCGCCGACCCGGTCGACCGGCGGCGACCTCCTGGAACCGGCCGACCACCCAAAGTCCTCTCGTCATCTGGCTCCGCACACGAACACCCGGACAAGCCCTAGCCGACCCTGGCGGCCGACTCCTCCCAGTCGATGCGGTAGCGGTGCGTCGGGCCGAGGTTACGCTCCGGGTTCATCGCGAACCTCACGAGAACCCGCATCAGCAGCGGCATCACCACCCGAGCCAACGGGCCGGGCGCCTTCGCCTGGTTGATCCGCCGCGCCTCGGCGGCGATCTTCTCGACCCGCGGTCGACGGCTGCGCTCGTAGGCGGCGAACGCGGCGGCCGGGTTCGGCAGGTCCCGGAGGCAGCGGGCCAGTTCGATGCCGCTCTCCATGGCCAGCGACGCGCCCTGCCCCGAGCTGTTGGACGGCGCGTGCACCGCGTCGCCCACCAGGACCAGCCGGCCGCGGTACCAGTGCGGCACGCTCGGCATGATGTGGGTCGCGCCGGTGATGTGGAGCCGGTCGGCGTCGATGTGCCGGACCAGGTCGCCGGCCGGGTCGTCGCCGCCGTAGGTCTCGCGCAGCACCCGCAGCCACTCCTCGGCCGGCACGGCGCGGGCCTCCGTCAGCCGCAGCGGCTCGGCGTGCGGCAGGTTCGCCGCCCAACGGGTACGGCCGTCAAGGGTCTTCCAGTAGAGGTAGAAGGCGCGCCGGCCGAAGGCGAAGTGCATGACGCCCGCTTCGCCCGGCACCTGCCGGTCCACCAGGACCTCGAAGCCGAGGACCCCGGTGTACTCGGGGCCGGGCGCCGCCGGGTCGATCAGCCCGCGGACGGTGGAGTGGACGCCGTCGGCGCCGACGAGGATGTCGCCGGTGGCCGTCGTGCCGTCGGCGAACCGCGCCGTGACGCCGTCCGCGCTCTCCTCCATGCCGACCAGCCGCTTACCGCGCTCGACGCGGACGCCGTGGGCGGCGGCGGTCTCGTCGAGCACGCGGTGCAGGTCGTCGCGGAGGATCTGCCGCTGCGCCGGCAGGTCCTCGAGCTGGGGAAACCGGACCATGCGGCGGCCGAACGACATGGCCGTCCACGGGATCGGCTCGGAAACCGCCTCCACCGCTTCCCTGGCGCCGACCAGCTCCAGCGCGGCCAGCCCGTTCGGCGCCATCGAGAGGGTGCCGCCGATGCCTTCCGTCGGGTGCGGGTACGCCTCGTAGACGGTCGCGTCGATGCCCGCCCTGCGCAGCGCCAGCGCCGTCACGGGGCCGGCGACTCCGCCACCGACGACCAGCGCGGTCCTTGCTTTCTCCACTTTCTCCATGAATTTCCCCCTGTCGGGTTCGGGCCAGGCGCCGCCGGGTCGCGGCGCCGACCGGTTGATCCGCGCCGGAGGCGCGGTGAACCGTCCCCGCGGGGGAGTCCGACTATCGTTGCGCGTGTCCATCTCGCGGCCGGATTCGCCTCGCGCGGGTCCCGGTTCGGGATCGAAGGGCCCGGCGGCGGTGCTGCAACACCCCGCCGGGCCCGTTGGTCATTCCTCGTGCCCCCGTTCCGCCAACTCGGCCAGTGCGGGGGACATCTCGCCGGTGGCCTTCCAGCGCCGCCACTCGGCGAGGCCGGGAAAGGCGCCCGAGGCGAACTCGTCGAGGAGCGAGCGCACCCACGCCGCCTCCGCCTCCAGGGCCGCGAGCTCGTACTCGTCCTCGATCAGGAACAGCCGTGGCACGGCCAGGACATCGCGGGCCAGCGACTCGCGGCGGGCGGCGCACTCCCGCTCCAGCAGCCCCAGCCGCCGCCGCAACAGGTCGGCGGCCTCCTCGGGGCCGAGCGCCGCGAGCACCGAGAGGCCGGCCCTGAACCGCCGCGGCTCCGGCTGCGGCGTCGAGACCAGCTCCCGCACCCAGTCGACCATCTCCGCCTGCCCGGCCTCGGTGATCCGGTAGACCGTCCGCTCCGGACGGGCCCCCTCGCGGGTGGTGCCCACGACCTCGACGAACCCGTGCTTGGCCAGGTTCCGGATGACCGTGTAGAGGGAGCCCAGCTTGATCTCCATGTCGGCCTCCTTGCCCCGGGCCCTGAGCAGCGACATCACCTCGTACGGGTGCATCGGCCGCTGCGCGAGGGCGGAGAGCACCGCGAGCGCGAGCAGATTGCCCACCTTGCGCCGTTTGGCCACGGAGTCTCCACTCGTAGGCAAGTACTTGCAGACGAGTATATGCCCGCCAGGTCACGTGCCGCCCCTCACGACTTCCTTCACGACTTCCTCAGCCGGGCGAGCAGCGGCGGCGAGCGGTAGGCGCCCTGCTGTCCTGTGACCCAGGAGTCGAGGTCCGGCGGGTGGAGCCGTCGGGTCCCCAGCGCGAAGATCGAGCCGATCGCCGGGGCGGGCACCGAGAGACCGGCCAGGAACAGGCCGGGCATACCCCCGCGCCCGCGCGATCACGGACGCGTTCCCCGGCGAGACGGTCAGCAGCAGGATCGCGCCCGCGGCCACGCTGAGCAGGCCGGACAGCGCCATCACCGGCAGCCAGCGGGTCCGTAGCAGTCGCCTGACCAGCAGCGCGGCGACCGCGATGCCGACGACCTGCGCGGTGAGCAGCCCGCCGACCCAGACCGGCTGTACTGCGGCACCGCCAGCAGATACGCCTCGGTCAACTCGATCAGCGTCATGAACGTCGCGCCGGCGACCATGGCGGCGGCGATGCCGGTGACGGGCAGGGTGTCGCTGATCGGGCGGACCGGCATCAGCGGCTCCCGACGCCAGTACTGGCCGCCGACCAGCACGACACCGGTCAGTACCCCAATCGTCAGCGTCAGCCAGAACCACACCCTGGAGAACCCGCCCCTGGTCAGCCACGCGACGCCGAAGAACGCCCGATGCCGGGCGCGATCAGCGCCAGCGCGGCGGCCACCACGAAGCCGGCCTCGCACACGAAGTACACCCGGCGCCGCGGACGCGCTGGATGAGGTCGGCCGCCGCGACCGCGCCGAAGGCGTACCCGGCGGTGGAGAGCCCGACGGCGAGTTGCAGTTCGAACGGGGTGGCGCCCGACTGCTCAAGCAGGGGCTGCCGCATCAGCGAGGTGGCCGTGGTGAGCACGAGGAACGGGGTCAGCGCGAGCAGGGCGAGGGCTACCGCGGCGGGGTAGCTCGATGCCCAGGGCACCCGGTTCAGAAGGCGCGGCGACGAGCTGCTCGACCGCACGGGCGGCTCCGGGGTGGTGGCGCGGCGGCGCCGCCCGAACGGTCTGACCTGGCCGTTCCCGATCGTCGGCCCAGCGTACGACCGCCCGCGCGGACTGCCTTGACACTGACACGCCGCCTCCCGCCTGCCGGCGGGCCTGGCCGTATCCCGCCTTCCGCCGGCCCCACCAGTACCGCCTGCGGCGGCGGCTGCCCGGGCCTCACCGGCTTCCGGCCGGACCAGTTCGCTGGCGGAGCCGAAGACGCCAGCCGGGTTCGCCCCCGAACCGGCCGGGCATGGCGTTTATGGAGCCTCCCGAGTGAGGTGCGGGCGGGTGCGCTGGATGCGAAGGATCCTTGCGCGTCCTGCTAAAGACCGGGCGGCCCGACATAGGTGACAGTGGGGCCACTTCGGCACTGGTTTCCGCAGCTCCGTGCCGTCGACGGGATCGGCTTCCTGACCCAGCCTGAGTTCTGACTGGATCAGGAAGTGGAGTGTGTTTCAGTTATGCCTTGCAAGTGAAAGGTTCTGCCTCGACGTGGGGTCGGGGGATTGGGCGGCGAGAGTCAAGAGGGGGAGCCATCATGCCAGTTCTTTACGCGATCGTTCTCCTGTTGGGCGGGCTGGTCGCGCTGGTTCGGCTGATTGCGTACCGACGCAAGGCTTGATCACCGAGCCTCGTACGTCGTATCGCCGCCAGGCCCGTCCGTTTGCCGAACGGTTGACCGCAACCTTTGAAGGAGCGGCACATGCGCGGCAGGCGCCCGCTCCTTCAAAGGAGAAGACCGACGCGATGAAACTGGACAGTACAGAAGAACCCGAGGATCGACGCCCCTGGGAACGTTCGAGGGCCCGAGGCGAACCCCCGACAGGTGGCCCTGGCGGCCCAGCCCACGGGCCTAACCGCTACGCAGAGTACGGTGGCGGCAGATGGCACACGACGCTGAGCGTGCCGTCAATCATCGTAGTGGTCTTGATTGTCATCTGGACCGTCTTCGCCGTGCAGTGGGGAGAACAAGACTGCGCCCTTCCAACCTCGTATGCTCTCGTGATCACTCACGGAACTCCGAGTGTCTTCGAGGGGTGCGGCGACGATTACCCCGTTGATGTCACCGACGACTGAACGGCCTCAGCCGCAGCGCGAGGGGTGGAAAGGAACCCCCGGTCTACCCCCACGCTGCTACCCCCCATGGCCCGGGGCACCCCGGCGTCACCTACTGCCCCGACATCCACGACGCCCCGGCCCAGCTCGGCATGGAAGACCGGGCGCCGAACGTGGAACACCGACCAGCTCGGCCGTGCCCTCGCCGCGAAGGGGGGTTCGGTCACGCCCGTCCGCTGGTAGCCGCAGCCGCCCCGCGGCGTCCCCCAGGCGGGCTCGGGTAGCCGGCCGCGTGATCAGAAGCGGTACGGATCGTCGTCTATCACCAGACGAACCTGACGCAGCGTGTCACGGAGGGTGCTGGGCGCATCCCCCATGTGTTCCCCGTTCCGGCACACGTTGCTCAGTATCTTCAGCGTCACGGTCGAGGTGGTCTCCGTGACGGCCGGAATCAAGGACATCGCCTGTTCCTGGGCTTCCCGCCATGCGCGCACGCGCATCAGGCAGTCGAGCAGACGGACCGCGGCCACGTTGCGGTAACCGACCTGATCGGTGGACGTCTCGCTCATGGCCCGGCGGAGAACCGGGATCGCCGCGTGCCAATGCCCCAGCCTTTGCAGCACTCGCCCCTGCTGCCGGTCCAGTTCGGCTTCGGTGACCCACCAGGCCCAGTCGGGCGTGTCCGCCGGAGCGCTCTCAAGGAGCAGGTCCCGCGCCCGATCGAACGAGCGAGTGACCTCCCATTCGCGGGCCGAGCCCGCCAATCCCTGTGCCTCGCGCGCGCGGAACATGGCTTCGACTCGCGTTCCGAGCGTCGAATCGAGCGCACCCTGAGCGATGGCCAGTTCCTCTCGCCAGCGGCCGACCCAACCGGCGAGCATGGCCATGTTCTGCATGATCAGGCGCTCGATGGAGAGATCTCCCGAGAGCTTCGCGAGGAGCAACGCCTCATGGTTGAAACGCCGAGAAGCGTCGAAATGCCCGGCATTGAACAACGCCCAGCCCGCCACCTCGGCCAGCTCCGCCGCTGACGCGCGGATGTCCCGTTCATGGCGTGCTTCGTAATCACCCGAGCCCAGCCGTCTGTGCACTACCTTGAACGATCGCGCGGCCAGGTCTGCGATGGGCAGGCCGTTCAACGTGTTGTCCAGCACGATGAGCTTATGGGAAACATCTCGGATGGCCTGGGCGAATGCTTCTCCGTTGGAGTTGAGTGACAGTTCTTCTCTCGGCTTCGGTAGGAGATCCCCTGGACGTTCCCACGGCCTGGGCGCCAGCCGGAGGAGACGTCCGGGAATCCGAAGAACGTCGGCGATGTGTTCGATCTTCGGCAGGGTGGTGATCGCGCCTTTGCCTCTGGCGAGTTCACTGACGCGGGACGGCTTGATGTCGCACGCCTCGCCGATCCGGTTGTAACTGATTCCCGCGTATTTGCGGATCAGAAAGAACAGCCGTCCGAAGTCTTGTTCGGCCAGTGCGGCTCGGACGTCCTTTCGGTCAAGGACATCTGGGGGAAGGGCCGTTGGTGGTCGCATCGTCGCTCCATGGGACGGCCGAATGCTGACGTCCGAGTCTACGCCCGCCATTTACCCCTCCAGGCCCATCGTGGGCTTACCACGGTGGGCTAACGAATGCCGACGGTGATCGGAAGGCTGATCGCATGGCGACGCACTCGTTTCGTTCTGCGCTGGAGGTGCCATGGAGGCCGCCGTACGAGCCGCCCGGAACCAGCACGTCTACGGATGGTCGTTGGTGGCGCGCGCTCAGGAGATAGAGCTGTGGCGGCGGATGGTCGGTGACGTGTTCCGGGAGTGGGGTGCCTCGACGTCCGCCGTTGAGGTGGGGCGGCTCGGGGTTACCGAGTTGCTGTCGAACATCATCCGGCACGTCGAGCGACCGCAGTGCTACCTGCGGGTGATCCGGATCGGCGGGGAGGCCGTCGTTCAGGTCTTCGACCAGTCGCCGGAATTTCCGGTCATCGGTAGGCCGGAGTGGGACGCCGAGGCCGGTCGCGGGCTGTGGCTGCTGCGGGAGATGGCCGACCGCTTCGGCTGGGAGGCCACTCGACCGCGACGCGGCAAGATCGTGTGGTTTGCCTGCCGGCTGACGCCGGCGACCCCATGAACTCACCGATGTCCGTTCCGGGCGGATGGATTTGGCCGTCCCCGCCCGGAACGGCTGCACCACCGGCGTGGGGCAACAGGGCCTCGCGCCTCGGGATGAGAGGAACGGTAACCGACATGGCAGTTGATCCGGGAGACGACGAGCCCACCGAGGGTGGGCAGTCCGGCGGCTGCGGAGACGGCGACGGCTGTGGACGCCAGTAACCCGCACGACGGCAGGCCCCCTTCCTCGGAAGGGAGCCTGCCCCGGCCGCACTTCCACGCCTACCGCTGGCAGGGCGACCGCCGCACCCACGACCAGGAAGGTCCACGCCGGCCCGAGTCGCCGGCGTTCGCCGCCAACCCCTGCACACCCATCCTGATCGCCAACTGGTTGCTGCGACCGGCCGGCGCTATCGCCGCCACGTTCTATGACGTCGACGCGGCCGTCGCATGGTTCAGAGAACAGGCGGAACGGGCCGCGCCCGGGTTTATGTCTCCCCAGGAGCGAGAACCGGCGCGGGTCGGGGCGAAGGTGGCGCACGTCGCCGCTACCCTCCACCGGGGAGGCGACGCGCACGCCGCTTGGTATGTCCAAGCGACCGGCTACCGCACCCTCGACCTCATCACCTGCTCACCGAACGGCCGCGATCCGCGACTGCCCTGCCCTCAGCGAGGCGCCGCGTAGCAGTGGAGGGTGACGGTCTGCTCCGGGCTCCAGGCCCGCTCGACCGTGGCCAGCAGGCGCCAGCCGAGCCGCTCGTAGAGGGCCGCGGCCGCGGTGTCCGTGGCCACCACGTCGAGCACGGGGTGCAGGCCGCGGCGGCGGGCCTCGGCGTCGGCCCGGGTGATCAGCAGGGCGCCGAGGCGGTGGCCGCGGGCCCAGGGTGCGACGAACAGCCGGCTGACCACGGCGGTGGGGCCTTCCGGCCACCGGGTCGGAGCCACGTCGCCCTCGCCGGCCGGGGACAGCACGACGTGCCCGGCCACACGACCGTCGAGCTCGGCGACCCAGGCGCCGAGCTGGGCGCCGTGGGACAGCCAGTCGGCGGGCCGCTCCGGCCAGTTCACCGGGTAGCCGTCGCGCTGGTGGACCTCGGCGAGCACTCGCACGCACGCGTCGAGGTCGTCGTCGTCGGTTCTGGGGCGGGTCTCCGGGGCGCTGTTCATCTGCGGATTCAAACACGGTCGAACAGGCGGTCTTGACGCGCTACCCGCGTAGCGCGATCCTGGCGGCCGTGACTGGGCGACGGGGACTGATGGGCGCGCTGGCATTGGTGTTGCTTGCGGCGTCGGCGATGGTGGCGACGAGCCAGGCGCGGGCCGCGGAGGCCGCCGCGGTGTCGTTGCGGGTGCTGGACTGGAACGTGCAGGGCGGCCAGGGCACGGACGGCGTCACGGACTTCGGGCGGATCGTGTCCGTCATCCGGCAACAGAGCCCGGACGTCGTGACGTTGCAGGAGCTGCACGACAACCGGGCGATCGGCGGCGAGAACCAGTGGCAGCGGCTGCTGGACGAACTCCCCGGCTATCAGGCGCACTTCGCCCGCAGCGACGACAACGCGTTCGGCGGCTCGGCGGGCAACCTGATCCTCAGCCGCTACCCGATCGAGGAGCGGCTGACCACGCTGCTGCCGCAGTACCCGGCCGACACCACCGCCGTGCGGCGCAGTCTCGGCGGGGTCAGGATCGACGTCGGCGGCACGGACGTGCGGGTCTACACGACGCACCTGTCCGCCGGCGTGGGCGCGGAGGCGACGGAGCGGCGGGCCCGGCAGGCGCGGGCCGTGGTGGACCGGGTCTCGTCGGCGGCGACCATGCGGACGCCCGCGCTGCTGACCGGCGACCTCAACGTGCGGCCGGGCGACGCGATCCGCCCCTGGTTCGCGGAGCCCGGCTGGCTGGACGCCTGGACCCAGCTCAACCCGAACACTGGCGCCGCCACGGTCACCCTGCCCGGCAACGGCGACGACGCGCGGATCGACTACGTGTACGCCACCCCGGCCCTCGACGTGACGGCCGCCAGGACGGTCACCACGTCCGCCTCCGACCACCGCCCGGTGGTCGTCGACCTCGCCGTCCACGAGCCGGCCCTCGCGACCACCGGCACGGTGCTCGCGGGCGCCGACCGGAACGCCGGCTGGGCCAACGTCACGGCCTACGCGGACGCCGGCCTCCGGCTCCGGGTCTGTGACAACCGCGCGGACGGCTGGGGCGTCCGGGCCTACGTCGACGGCACCTCGGTGACCGTCGCCGACCCGGCCTTCGCCGACCGCTGCGCCGCGGTCGACGCCCCGGCCGGCACGGCGAGTTCGCCGGTGGTGCGGGTCTGCCTCTACCAGGCCGGGGTGGAGAGGGAGTGCCGGGAGGCACGGGCCACGGCCGGTTAGCCGGCCGTCACGTGGGCGGCCGAGGCCGCCAGGGCGGCGGGGAGGTCGGGCGGGGTGTCCAGGGGGACGCGCTGGCCGGCGATCAGGACGGCGTGGATGTTGCCGGGGTGGGCGGCCGTGACGACGGTGGCGACGGGGTCGTGGTGGCCGCCGAGCAGGTTGGTGTCGGTGGCGCGGAGGAGCACCAGGTCGGCGGCGGTGCCCAGGGCCAGCGAGCCGACGCGGTCGGCGAGGCCGAGCGCGGCGGCGCCGCCGGCCGTCGCGTGGTGGAGCACGTCGGCGGGGGAGAGGCCGCCGCTGGTGAGCATGGCGCGCATCAGCGAGAACATGTCGCCCGCGGTGGCGCTGACCACGTCGACGCCGAGCCCCGCGGTGACGCCGTGCCGGTGGAGCCGGTCGGCGAGCGGCGGGCCGAAGCCCATCCGGGCCTCCACGGCGGGGCAGACCGCCATGGCCGCGCCGGCCCCGGCGATCAGGGCGAGTTCGTCGTCGGGGAGCGAGTTGCCGTGCGCGAAGGTGATGCCGGGGCCGAGCAGCCCGGCCGATCGGAGTGCGGCGACGGGGAGTTCGGCGACCGGGCCGCTGGCGATGTGGCTGAAGACGCGGAGGCCGAGTTCGGCGGCGAGGGCGAAGGACTCGGCGACGTCCTCCATCGGGGAGTAGGAGGGGCCGAGCGGGCCGAGCGCCAGGGTGATCAGGTCGTCGGGCGCGTGCACGAAGTGGTCGCGGTGGACGCGGCGGATCTGGTCGGCGGTCAGCCCGTCGCCGAACACCGGCTGGCCCAGGGCGAGTACGGCCCGGATGCCGGAGCCGCGCAGGGCGAGGATGGCGGCCTCGGCGTGGTCGGGGGTGAACAGGATGTGGGAGTGGTCCTGCACGGTGGTGATCCCGGAGGCCAGGCACTCCAGGGCGCCGGCGAGGGTGCCGACGTGCACGTCGGACGGGCGGTAGCGCGGCGCGATCTCGCCGAGGACGAGCCCGAGGTAGCCGTCGAGGTCGACGTCGGTGGCGATGCCGCGGAGCGCGGCCTGCCAGACGTGCCGGTGGGCGTCGACGAAGCCGGGGAGGACGATCAGGTCGGTGCCGTCGATCACCTCGTCGGCGTCGTGGGCCGGCAGTTCGGGGCCGACGGCGGCGATGCGGCCGTCCTCGACCAGCAGGTCGTGGGAGGGGAGGGCGACGGCCGCCGGGTCGGTGTCGATCAGCAGCGCGCGGCGGATCAGCAGACGTTCCATGGCTGCCCGGTTTATCACGTTCCGCGGCCCGGCCGGGGGAGCGGTGGCGTAACGGGAGCCGGCTCCGTCGCCATACCGTGACGAAGCGGGGACGCGCCGCGTTACGGCGTGGAGGGAGAATGAGCGGCGTGACCGTCTCGGCCGTCGGGGCCGGGACCGCAAGGGGGACGAGACAGGTGGAGTTTTCCGTGGCGCGGTCGGTCGGGAGCGGCGGGTGAACCCGCTCGGCGCGGGAGACCCGCGGACGCTGGGCGAGTACCGCGTGTTGGGGCGGCTCGGCACCGGCGGGATGGGGCAGGTGTTCCTCGGCCGGACGCCGGACGGGCGGACGGTCGCCATCAAGCTGATCCATCCGCATCTGGCGCACGAGCCGGAGTTCCGGCGCCGCTTCCGGCAGGAGGTGGCGGCGGCGCGGCGGGTGTCGGGCGAGTGGACGATGCCGGTGCTCGACTCGGACACCGAGGGCGAACTGCCGTGGCTGGCCACCGGGTTCGTGCCGGGTCCCTCGCTGACCGGGGTGGTCGAGGAACTGCACGGGGCGCTGCCCGAGTTCTCCGTGTGGCGGCTCGCCGAGGGGCTGGCCAGCGCGCTCGGCGCGATCCACGGCGTGGGCGTGATGCACCGCGACCTCAAGCCGTCCAACGTGCTGATCACCCTCGAAGGGCCGCGGGTCATCGACTTCGGCATCGCGCGGGCCGCCGACGCGAGCATCGCCACCAGGACCGGGATCGCGGTGGGCTCGCCCGGCTACATGGCGCCCGAGCAGGTGCGCGGCGAGACGCTGACCGAGGCGAGCGACGTGTTCGGGCTCGGCGCGGTGCTCGCCTACGCGGCCAGCGGCAACGGCCCGTTCGGCGACCGGGACTCGGCGGCGCACACCCTGATGCACCGGGTGATCGCCGAGCCGCCGGACCTCAGCGGTCTCGCCGGTCCGATGCGCGACCTCGTCGAGCGCTGCCTCGACAAGGACCCGGCACGCCGGCCGACGCCGCGGGAGATCGCCGCGGAGGCGGCCAGGCACGTCGACCCGAACGGCGAGGAGGGCGTGTGGCTGCCGCCCGCGCTGACCGCGCGGCTCGGCAAGGAGGCGGCCGGGCTGCTCGCGCTCGGCGGGCCGGCGGCCGAGGACCCGAAGGCGGGGCCGGCCGAGCCGTCGAGCACGCCCTACAACATGCCGACCATGACGGCCTCCTCGGGGGAGCGGACCCCGGCACGGCCCGGCACCCCGCCGCCCGGCACGCCGCCTCCGCCGCCGCAGCCCGCGACGCCGGCGACGCCCCCGCCGGCACCGGTCGCGCCGGCGCCGGTCGCGCAGCCGGGCTCAGGGCCCTATCCGCACGTGACCCCGCCCATGGGCTACCCCCAGCCGCAGCCGCACCACCCGTCGTACCCGTACGGGACGCCGGCGCCCGGCTACACCCCGCCCGGCGGCTCGACGGGGCCGGTGGCGTACCCCGGCGTCGGCTACCCGCCGGTGGTGCACCACCCGGTGGCCCCGATGGCGGCCGTGTACGTGCCGGTCGCGCCGTTCGGGGTGGACGCGTACGGGCGGCCGCTCTCCAACAAGTCCCGGATCGCCGCCGGCCTGTTGCAGCTCTTCTTCGGCACCCTCGGCGTCGGCCGCTTCTACCTGGGCCACGTGGGCATCGGCATCGCCCAGCTGTTCACCTGCGGCGGCTTCGGGGTCTGGGCGCTGATCGACGCCATCGTGATCCTGGTGAGCCGGAACACCACGGACGGCCAGGGCCGGATCCTGCCCTGACGGACCGACGGACCGACGGACGGCCTGCCGCGCCGCCCGGGCTCGTCTAACGGAAGTGGGTGCCCGGCAACGAGGCGAGGATGGCTGCCCTGTGCCCGGTGCCGTCGGGCGCCGCGTCCGCGACCGGTCGCCACCCGGGCGAGGACTCGGGCGCGTCGCCCGACGGGGAAGGACCGGGCAGCCGCGGCTGCACGGCCGGCCGGGCCAGGCGGCGTACGGGCGGCGAGGCGAGGACGGACGAGGCGGCCACCGCGAACGCCACCACCGCCGCCTGGTCCAGCCAGCCGTCGACCCAGGCGAACGCGTCGGCGGCGTTCAGCGGGCGCAGCAGCAGGGCGTGCAGCAGGTAGACGTAGATGCCGCCTGAGCCGAGGTAGGTGATGACCGGCAGCGGACGGCGCGGCACGAGCCGCACGGCGGCCAGCACCATCGCCATGCCGCACAGCAGCACCGCGCAGCGGACCGCCGCCGCCACCTCGACGCCGCCCGGCACGCCCAGTTCGGCGTAGGTCAGCCGGAACTCCAGCAGCTCGCGGCCGACCAGGTCGCGTCCGAACCACGCGGCGGTGAACGCCACCGCCAGCAGTGCCACCGCCGGGGTCCGGGTGCGCGGCGCCCACAGCCACGCGTCGAGGTCGCCGCGCCGCAGCTTCCAGCCGAGCAGGAAGAAGGGGAGGAAGACCAGGGCGCGGGAGAACGCGAACGGCATCGGGTCCAGCGGCAGGAAGCCCGCGACCAGCGCGGCGGCGAACGAGGTCGCCAGCGGGTGGCGCAGCCGGGCCAGCCAGGGCAGCGCCAGCCGCCACAGGATCAGCGCCTGCAGGAACCACAGAGTCCAGGCGGCGTTGTGGATCTCCTTCGCCCAGAACGCGTCGGCCTGGGACATGGCCCATATCTCCAGCCACGCCAGGAGCTGGATGGTGAGGAGCGGGACGAGCAGCGTCACCGTCAGGCCCCGGCCGCGGCGGCCGGACAGCCGCGCGGAGCTGCTGAAGTACCCGGCGAGCAGGGCGAAGAGCGGCACGCGCAACGCCCAGGTGGCGACGTACAGCCAGTGCAGCCCGTCGTGCTCGCGCAGGGTCTCGGTGAGGTGGATGAGCAGGACGCCCGTCCCGGCGAAGTAGCGGAGGGTGTCCCAGCGGGCTTCACGCACCATCGCGTCGCGTGTCCTTTCAGGGCAGCGTAATACCGCATAAGTACGCGGTATGTTGGCGGTCGGGTGTGGGGTGAGTGGGTGGATGGGTGAGTGGGGTGGGTGTGCTCGCGTTACGGCGGTCTGCTCGCGTTACGGCGCGGCGGGCCCGGTCAGGCGGGCGTCACCAGCCGTGCCTCGTAGGCGAAGACCGCCGCCTGAGTGCGGTCGCGCAGCCGGAGCTTCACCAGGATGCGGCTGACGTGCGTCTTGATCGTGGACTCGGCCACCCGCAGGTGCTCGGCGATCTCGGCGTTCGACAGGCCCTGCGCGATGAGCGCGAGCACCTCGGTCTCCCGCTCGGTCAGCTCGCCGATCCGCTCCCGGGCCGGGGGTCTCGGCATGGCGCCCATCCGGGAGAACTCGCTGATCAGCCGCCGGGTGACGGTCGGCGCCAGCAGTGCCTCCCCGGCCGCGACCACCCGCACGCCCTCCGCCAGCTGCCGGGCGGAGGCGTCCTTCAGCAGGAAGCCGGAGGCGCCGGCACGCAGCGCCTGGTACACGTACTCGTCGAGGTCGAAGGTGGTCAGCACCAGCACCCGCGACGCCCCCGCGGCGATGATCGCCCGCGTCGCCTCGATGCCGTTGAGCACCGGCATGCGGATGTCCATCAGCACCACGTCCGGGCGTAGTTCCGCGGTCCGCTCGACGGCCTCCCGGCCGTTGACCGCCTCGCCGGCCACCTCCATGTCCGGCTGGGCGTTCAGCAGCACCGAGAACCCCTCGCGAACCATCATCTGATCGTCGGCGATCAGCACCCTGATCGTCATGCGCCGTCCTCTCGCTCGTCGTCGCCCTCCTCGGGTGCGTGCCGGGGCACGGGTATGAAGACGGCCGTCTCGTACCCGCCGCCGTCCGCCGGCCCTGCGGTCATCGCGCCGCCGAGCATCGCCACCCGTTCCCGCATCCCCGTGATCCCGTGCCCCGCCCCCGGCGAGGGTGGCGCCTGCTCCGTCGCGGGTCCGTTGACGATCCGCAGGCCGAAGCCCCCCAACACATAGCTGATCTCCACGCGGGCGCTCGCGCCCGGCGCGTGGCGCATGGCGTTGCTCAGCGCCTCCTGCACGATGCGGTACGCCGACAGCTCGATGCCCTGCGGCAGCTCGCGCACCGCGCCGGTGACGGCCTTCTCCACCGCCAGGCCGGCCTCGCGCACGTTGTCGAGCAGCCCGTCGAGCGCGGCCAACGTCGGCTGCGGCGCGTCGGGCGCCTCGTAGTCCTCCGCGCGGACCACGCCCAGCACCCGCCGCAGCTCGCTCAGCGCGAGGAGGGCGTTCTCCCGTATCGTCGCGAACGCCTTCGCCAGCTCCGGCGGTGGGTTCGCCACCCGGTAAGGCGCCGCCTCGGCCTGGATCGCGACCACCGACATGTGGTGGGCCACCACGTCGTGCAACTCCCGCGCGATGGTGGTGCGTTCCTCGAGCAGCGTCCGCTTGGAGCGCTCCCGCGCGGTGACCGCGACCTGTTCCACCACCTCCCGCCGCGTCTCCAGCCAGCCGCGCACGAGGAGCACCGTGAGCAGGGCCAGGAAGGAGACGATGACCATGGCACCGCTGGTCGAGCCGTACCAGCTGTTGCCGGTCAGCTCGAAGCCCAGGGCCAGGGCGGCCGTCAGCAGCCACATCTCGGCGGCCACCCGGGGCCGGGACCTCGCGGCGACCGTCATCATCACGGCGAGGTGGCAGACGAAGGTGCTCGGCGTCCACGGGACCGACTCGCCCCAGGTCGTGTTCGCCGCCTGGAGCCAGCTGACCACGAACGACAGCCACCAGGCGCCCATGTGCCACTGGAGGCAGCAGAGCAGCGTGAAGCTGACGACCAGGGCGTCGATGTTGTCGGGGCTCTGAGACGTCCCGAAGATGTCCCACCCGCCCGCCGTCGCCAGCCCCAGCGCGAAGGCGAGCACCACGATCACGCCGTGCGGCAGCCACCGCGCGGTCGCCCGCAGGTTCTCCGGCACCCGCTGGAGGGGTGGCAGCGGTGGCAGCGGCCGGGCGGTGAAGGCCCCGGCGAAGAGGTCTCTGCCCAGGCCCCGGAAGAACCCGATGGCGGTGCGGAGTTCGCCGCGGAGGCTTGCGTCGGCGGAGGGGCGCGTGCTGTCGGTCACGCTCAGTACCGTACAGACCGTCGCTTTCGGCGACGTCGGCCCAGACGGTGACTCGGCCGCGTACATCTCAAGGACTACCCGGGCCCTCCGCACGACGGGCCCGCGGCTGTCCGCCGCTCTTCCGGGCGGTTCACGGCATGGTCGCGACGCCCATCGGCGTGCCGCCGGCGCGCCCGCGGGCGTCGCCGTCCGGTAGGGAAGGGGACACCGGCACCCCGGCGCCGGCCTTGCCGCGGACGGCGTCGGCGAGCGGGGTGTCGCCGGTGACGCCGAGGCGGCCGGCGCGGACGGCGTCCTCGGTGGTCAGCTCGCCTTCGGCCAGCTCCTGGCAGGTGGCGGTGTCCAGTTCGAGGCGGGCGTCCGGGTGGTCCGCCGGGCCGTCGCGGTAGGCGAGCCGGCCCTCGTGCGGCACCAGGTGGAAGACGCCCTCCGGGAGCCGCACCTCGAGCACGCCAGGGTGTTCGGCGGCCAGCGGGCGCAGCCGGCGCATCAGCGGGATGGCGAACCAGTGGGCGCGCACCGCGTCGGTGGGCCGGCGCTCGCCGAGCGCCGGGCCGCCCCAGACGGCCAGCGCGGTCAGCGCCGGCAGCAGTTCGTGGCCCCGCGGCGTGAGGTCGTAGACATACGCCACGCCGGGCGGCGCGAGCCGGCGGCGGGTGACGAGCCCGTCCCGCTCCATGTCCTTGAGGCGGGAGGCCAGCATGTCGGTGCTGACGCCCGGCAGGTCGGCGTGCAGGTCCGTGTAGCGGCGCGGGCCGGCCAACAACTCCCGCACGATCAGCAGGGTCCAGCGGTCACCGACGGTGTCGAGGGCGCGCGCGATGGCGCAGTACTGGTCGTAGCTTCGGCGAGGCATGTGATCAGTCTAGAAAGATTTGGTTGGACTTTCCAAGTCGTAACTTGGTAGAACCAAGTGGACGCTACGCACAGGGAGGTCCATCCCCATGGAGTTTCGGCAGTCGAGCAAGCTGAGCGAGGTCCTGTACGAGATCCGCGGGCCGGTGATCGAGCACGCCAACGCGCTGGAGGAGGCCGGCCACAGCGTGCTGCGCCTCAACACCGGCAATCCGGCGCTCTTCGGCTTCGAGGCGCCGGAGGAGATCCTCCAGGACATCATCAGGACGCTGCCGCAGGCCCACGGCTACAGCGACTCCCGCGGCATCCTCTCCGCCCGCCGCGCCGTGGCCCAGCACTACCAGCAGCGCGGCCTGCCGGACGTCGGCGTCGACGACGTCTTCCTCGGCAACGGCGTCTCCGAACTGGTCTCGATGGCGGTGCAGGCGCTCGTCGAGGACGGCGACGAGATCCTGATCCCGGCCCCCGACTTCCCGCTGTGGACGGCCGTCACCACGCTGGCCGGCGGCAAGGCCGTGCACTACCTGTGCGACGAGTCGTCCGACTGGTACCCGGACCTGGCCGACATGGCCGCGAAGATCACCGACCGCACCCGGGCCGTCGTCATCATCAACCCCAACAACCCGACGGGCGCCGTCTATCCGCGCGAGATCGTCGAGGGCATCCTCGACCTCGCCCGCCGGCACCACCTGATGGTGTTCTCGGACGAGATCTACGACAAGATCCTCTACGACGACGCCGTCCACCACAGCGCCGCGCCGCTCGCGCCCGACGTGCTCTGCCTCACCTTCTCCGGCCTCTCCAAGGCGTACCGGGTGGCCGGTTTCCGCGGCGGCTGGGTGGTGGTCTCCGGGCCGCGCCAGCACGCCAGGAGCTACCTCGAGGGGCTCACCACCCTCGCCTCCATGCGGCTGTGCGCCAACACCCCGGCCCAGCACGCCATCCAGGCCGCGCTCGGCGGCCGGCAGTCCATCCAGGACCTGGTGCTGCCCGGCGGCCGGCTGCGCGAACAGCGCGACGTGGCCTGGGAGAAGCTCAACGAGATCCCCGGCGTCTCCTGCGTCAAGCCGCGCGGCGCGCTCTACGCCTTCCCCCGGATCGACCCCAAGGTCCACCCGATCGTCGACGACGAGCGGTTCGTGCTCGACCTGCTGCTCCGCGAGAAGATCCAGGTCGTCCAGGGCACCGGCTTCAACTGGCCGCGCCCCGACCACTTCCGGATCCTCACCCTGCCGCACGCCGACGTGCTGGAGTCCGCCATCAGCCGCATCGGCCGCTTCCTCGCCGGCTACCGGCAGTAAGTCCATGGCTGTGGGTCTTCACCACCATCTTGTCGGGTACTGATCAAGAGTCTCGACTGCTTCGTCTCGATGAGGAGATGGGTGATGGTGCGGACACTGACCAGACGTGCCGGGGCGACGATCGGGGTGGCCGCCCTCGCCACCGTGCTCGCCGCCTGCGGGGGATCCGACGCGGACGACGGGGGAGCCCTGCGGCTCACCATCTCCGCCAACGCGGTGCTCGACGGCAAGAACACCGAGGAGGCGGCCTGGATCGAGGACTGGGTGATCCCGGCCTTCGAGGAGGAACAGCGCGCCGCCGGGGTGGAGGTGGACGTCGAGTTCGAGCCAAGCGGCGTCGACGACGAGCAGTTCAAGACCAGGCTCGCGCTCGACCTCCAGGCCGGCTCGGGCCCCGACATCATGACGCTCGACGGCATCTGGGTCGGCGAGTTCGCCCAGGCCGGCTACCTGGAGCCGCTGCCCACGTCGACTCAACCGGGCGACTGGGACGGCTGGGCGCAGATCCCCGAGGCCGTCCAGCAACTCGCCGCCTACGACGACCAGTTGTACGGAATACCGTGGGGCACCGACGGCCGGGTGCTCTTCTACAACCGGGAACTGTTCGCCCAGGCCGGGCTGCCCGAGCAGTGGCAGCCCACCAGCTGGGCCGAACTCCTCGACGCCGCCGAGGCGTTGGGCGAACTCGACGGCGTCACCCCGATCCAGCTCAACGCCGGCACCGCGATGGGCGAGGCCACCACCATGCAGGGTCTGCTGCCGCTGCTCGCGGGGGCCGGCGAGCCGATCCACGACGGCGCCGGGTGGACCGGCGCCAGCCCAGGGCTGGTCGCCGCCCTCGGCCTCTACCAGGACGTCTACGGCGGCGGGCTCGGCGACCCCGTGCTCCAGCAGGAGACCCAGGGCCGCGACCGGTCCTTCCAGAAGTTCGCCGACGACGAGATCGGCATCCTCGTCGAGGGCGACTACTTCTGGCGCAGCGTGATCAACCCCGAGGGCGGCACGGCGCCGATGGACGACCGCGACGAGACCGTCGGCTGGGCCCTGATCCCCGCCGAGGCCCCCGGCGCCGGCGTCGAGGGACGCGACTTCGTCAGCATGTCGGGCGGCAGCGTGCGCGCCGTCAACCCGGCCAGCGACCAGCCGGAACTCGCCTACGAGCTACTGGAGTTCATGAACTCCGCCGAGGCCATCACCGCCGCCGCCCAGGACAGCGCGCGGATCACCGCCCGCGAGGACGTCAACGCCACGGTCCTCGCCGACGACCCGATGCTGTCCTTCATCGCCGACGAGGTGCTGCCGCTGACCACCTTCCGGCCGCCGCTCGCCGAGTACCCGCAGGTGTCGGTGCTGCTCCAGGAGGCCACCGGCGCGGTGGCGGCCGGCGACCGCGGTCCGGCGGAGGCCGCCGAGGAGTACGCCGCCGGCCTCGGGGAGGTCGTCGGCGGTGCCGGCTGACGCCGCCGGGCTCGGCCGGGCCCGGGCGGCCGCCTTCGTCGCGCCGGCCCTGCTGCTGATCGCCGGCTTCCTGGTCTTCCCGGCCCTGTGGACGATCTACCTCGGCATGACCGACTACCGGCTCACCGGTCTGGCCGCCGCCGAACCCGCCTTCACCGGCCTCGACAACGTGCGACGCGCCCTGGACGAGGACCAGTTCACCCACTCGCTCGGGCTGACCCTCCAGTTCGTCGTCGGCTCCGCGGTGCTCGGCCAGGCCGTGCTCGGCTTCGCGATCGCCTGGCTGCTGCGCGAGCGGCGCGGCGCGCTGCGCCGGCTGGTCGAGGCGCTGGTGCTGCTGGCGTGGATCCTGCCGGGATCGATCGTCGCGTTCCTGTGGATCGCGCTCCTCGACCGGGAGGACGGCACCCTCAACGCGCTGCTCGGCACCCCGGGCACCGCCTGGCTCGTCGAGCACCCGATGGCCGCCATCATCGTCTTCAACATCTGGCGCGGCACCGCCTTCTCGATGATGCTCTACGCCGCCGCGCTCGGCTCCGTGCCCCCGTCCCAGCTGGAGACGGCCAGGCTCGCCGGCGCCTCGTCCTGGCACCTGCTGCGCGACGTCGTGCTGCCCCGCATCCGCGGCCACGTCCTGACCAACCTGCTGCTGATCAGCCTCTGGACCTTCAACGACTTCACGCCCTTCCTGCTCACCAACGGCGGCCCAGGCGACGAGACCGAGATCATGCCGGTCTTCGTCTACAAGACCGCGCTGTTCAACGGCGAACTCGGCTACGGCGCCGCGCTCTCCGTGCTGATGCTGCTGGTCAACCTGGTGATCGCGCTGGTCTACGTGCGGCTGCTGCGGAGCCGGGAGGCGGCCTCATGAGCCCCCGGGAACTGCTCGGCCGCGTCGGCCGCTACACGCTGCTCAGCCTGGTGCTCGCGTTCTTCGCGCTGCCGCTGCTCTGGCTGGCCACCGCGCCCTTCGACCGCACCCCCGAGATCGCGGCCTCCTGGCCCGAGTTCACCCTGGACAACGTCCGCGAGCTGCTGAACAACGAGAACGCGCTGCGCTCGCTGCGCAACTCCGTGCTGCTCGCCGGCGGCACCGGTGCCCTGGTGGTGACGCTCAGCGCGCTGGCCGCCTACGCCCTCAGCCGGGTGCGGCTGCCGGGCCGGGACGGCCTGCTCTACGCGCTGCTGCTGCTCTCCTCGATCGTCACCGGCACCGCCGCCATGGTGCCGCTGTTCAACCTGGCCTACGAACTCGACCTGATCGACTCCCAGTTGGGCGTCATCCTGGTGCTGACCGGCGGGCTGCTGCCCAGCGCGATCTTCATCCTCAAGGACTTCACCGACGCCACCCCGGCCTCCTACGAGGAGTCGGCCCGGGTCTTCGGCGCCTCGCCGCTCCAGATCGTCAGGCACCTCGTCGTCCCGCTGATCCGGCCAGGGCTCGCCACCATCGGGGTCTGGTCGGTGGCCCAGGTCTGGGGCAACTTCCTCATCCCCTTCCTGCTGCTGCGCTCCCCCGAGAAGTCGCCGGCCGCGGTGGTGATGTACACGTTCTACACCGAGGGCGGGCAGCCGGACCTGGCCCTGATCTCCACCTTCTCCCTGCTCTACTCGCTGCCGGTGGTGCTGATGTTCCTGTTCGTCTCGTCCCGGTACGGGTTCCGCTTCCACGGAGGGATCAAGCGCTGATGGCGGCGATCGCACTCACCGGCCTCACCAAGGACTACCCGGGCGGCGTCCGCGCCCTGGACGACCTCGAACTGACCGTCGCGGACGGCGAGTTCTTCGCCCTCCTCGGCCCGTCAGGATGTGGCAAGACCACCATCCTGCGGACCATCGCGGGGCTGGAGGAGGCCACCGCGGGCACGGTCGAGATCGGCGGCGTCGACGTGACCAGGCTGCCGCCCGGCCGCCGGGACGTGGCCATGGTCTTCCAGGACTACGCGCTCTTCCCGCACATGACGGTCACCGACAACGTGGCCTACCCGCTGCGGATCAGGAAGGTGCCGACCGCCGAGCGGCGCAGCAGGGCCGCCGAGACGGCTGGGCAGCTCGGCCTCACCAAGCAACTCGACCGACGCCCCGCACAGTTGTCCGGCGGCCAGCAGCAACGGGTGGCACTGGCCCGGGCGATGGCCTGCCACCCGAGGGTCTTCCTCTTCGACGAGCCGCTGTCCAACCTGGACGCCCGGATGCGGCTCGAGGCGCGGACCTTCCTGAAGCGGCTGCAACGCGAGCTGGCCGTCACCACGGTCTTCGTCACCCACGACCAGTCGGAGGCGCTGGCGCTCGCCCACCGGATCGCCGTCCTCTCGGACGGCCGGGTCCGCCAGGTCGGCACCCCGACCGAGGTCTTCCGCCGCCCCGCCAACACCTTCGTGGCCTCCTTCATCGGCTCGACCCCGATGAACCTGCTCCCCGGCACGGTCACCGCCGACGGCCGGGTGCTGGTCGGCGACGCCACCCTGCCGGCCCCGGCCGCCGGCGCCGCGCCAGGCACGCCGGTGGTCTACGGCATCCGCCCCGAGTACCTGCGGCTCGCCCCGGCCGCCGGCGAGGGCACCATCACCGGCGAGATCACCGTCGTCGAGAACCTGGGCAGCACCCAACTCCTCACCCTGGAGGGCCCGGCCGGCACCGTCCAGGTCGTCGTCCCCGAGGACGCCGAGGCCGAACCCGGAACCCCGGCCCACGCCGTCCCCCGCCCCGACCGCGTCCTCCTCTACGCGCCGGACGGCGAGGGCGAACTGCTCACGACCGACCCGCGGCCAGATGGTGCCGGCCGCGGAGTGTGAGGACCAGCGAGGCGACGAGCGCGGAGAGCAGCGAGCCGACGAGGACGGCGGCCTTGGCGTGCTCCGCCAGGGCCGGCTGGTCGGCGAAGGCCAGCTCCGCGATCAGCAGCGAGACCGTGAACCCGATGCCCGCGAGCATCGCCCCGCCCGCCACGTCGGCCCAGCCGAGCGTCGGGTTGAGCCGGGCCCTGGTGAACCGCGCCGTCAGGTAGGTGGCGCCGAAGACGCCGAGCACCTTGCCCAGGAAGAGGCCGGCGACGACGCCCAGCGGCTCGGGCTCGGTGACCAGGTCGGCCAGCACGGCCCCGGAGATCGGCACCCCCGCCGCGAACAGCGCGAAAAGCGGCACGCACACGCCGGCCGAGAGCGGGTGCACCAGGTGCTCCACCCGCTCCGCGGGCGACTCCTTCTCGAACTCGCCGGCCGTCACCCGCAGCAGCATCCCGAGGGCCACGCCGGCGATCGTCGCGTGCACCCCGCTGTTCACCATCAGCACCCAGATCGCCACCGACAGCGGCACGTAGAGGTACCAGCCGCGCACGTTCCGCCGGTGCAGGAGGTGGAAGACCGCGAGCCCCGCCAGGGCGCCGGCCAGCGCCCACAGGTTCAGTGTCGAGGTGTAGAAGATCGCGATGACGAGGATGGCGATCAGGTCGTCCACGATGGCGAGGGTGAGCAGGAAGGTGCGCAGCGCCGACGGCAGGTGGCGGCCGACGACGGCCAGCACGCCGAGCGCGAAGGCGATGTCGGTGGCCATCGGAACGGCCCAGCCGTTCAGGTCGCCTCCGCCGCCGGTGGCGAACGCCGTGTAGATCAGCGCCGGCACCGCCATGCCGCCGACCGCCGCGGCCACCGGCAGCAGCGCGGCGGCCGGCCGGCGCAGCTCGCCGACCACCAGCTCCCGCTTGAGCTCGATGCCGGCGACGAAGAAGAACACCGCGAGCAGCCCGTCGGAGGCCCAGTGCCCCACGGAGAGTTCGAGGCCGAGCGGCGGGATGTCGAGGTGGTGGTCGCGGACCGCGAAGTAGCCGTCGCTGACGGGGGAGTTGGCCAGCACCAGCGCCACCGTGGCGGCGACGATCAGCAGCAGCCCGCCGGAGGTCTCCAACCGCAGGAACTCGGCCACGGTGCGGCGGTCACGGGTCGCCTCGGCGCTGGAACGGAACGATGGCAGCACGAAGGGCGCCTTTCGGGGTCGACGACAGGGACCGCCGACCAGACTTCCCGGCACACCTTCGACCTCGCGGGACCCGCGTCTTGACGTCGCCCTAACACCGTACCCCGAGTGGCGTGATCCTGCCCATACCGCCGGGAACCGCCCGCCGACCCGCGCCGTCTAGCAGAACGGGGCGTCGGGACTATCGCGTGATCGCGTTAATGTCGTATAAAGATCCTGGAGGGGGATGGGGGATCACATGGGGGACTTCTTCGACACGGCCACACACTTTCCGGCCGTCGTGTTCACGTTTCCCTTCGCCGTGGTCCTCGCCTTCTGGCTGTTCTCGCTGGCCTTCGGCGTCGGCGCCTCCGTCGCCGACTCGGCGGAGCCGGCCGCCGACGGGGCCGGTGGGGCGCTGTCCGCGCTCGGGCTCGGCGGGGTGCCGGCCGCGATCTCCGTCTCGCTGGTGATCGCCATCGGCTGGTTCGCCGCCATGGCCGGCACCGAGCTGGTCGAGCCCGCCGCCGGCCGCGCCCTGGTGGCGCCGGCCGCGTTACTGCTCGGCTGGCTGGGCGCCCGGCTGCTCGTGCTGCCGCTGCGCCGCGTCTTCGTCGGCGAACGCGGCGTCTACCACGAGGACTTCGTCGGCCGGGTCTGCCTGGTGCGGACCAGCAGCGTCACGGCGAGTTTCGGCCAGGCGGAGGTCACCGCCGACGACGGCGGCACCGCCATCATCCAGGTTCGCGCCGAGGGCCCGGAGGGCGAGGAGCTGACGGCCGGCGCCCGCGCGCTGATCTTCGGCTACGAGCCGGAACGCGCGTTCTTCTGGGTCGCCCCGTACGACGCGGGGCCGGCGCAGAACCAGCCGCGCGGCTGAGCCGTCTCAGCCCCGGGACCCGGAACTCCACCGAACCGCCACCACGACACCACACGACCATCACGCGTTCCGCCCCGACCACCGGTGCGGCGGAACCGACTTCGCAGAGAGACGAGGGGGGCCTCGCTCATCGTGGACACCATCGGAACCAGCTTCGGCGTGCTCGTCGCCGCCATCCTGATCATCGTCGTCGTCACCCTGTTCATGCTCAGCCGGCTGTTCCGCAAGGTCGAGCAGGGCAAGGCGCTCATCGTCTCCAAGGTGCGCAAGGTCGACGTCACCTTCACCGGCGCCGTGGTGCTGCCCGTGCTGCACCGGGCCGAGGTGATGGACATCTCCGTCAAGGCCATCGAGATCGGCAGGACCGGCAAGGAGGGCCTGATCTGCAAGGACAACATCAGGGCCGACATCCGGATCTCGTTCTTCGTGCGGGTCAACAAGACCGTCTCCGACGTCATCAAGGTGGCCCAGGCCATCGGCACCGAGCGGGCCAGCGACCGCGCCACCCTCCAGGAGCTGTTCAACGCCAAGTTCTCCGAGGCGCTGAAGACGGTCGGCAAGCAGCTGGAGTTCGCCGACCTCTACACCAAGCGCGACGAGTTCAGGGACCGGATCATCTCCGTGATCGGCACCGACCTCAACGGCTACAGCCTGGAGGACGCGGCGATCGACTACCTGGAGCAGACCCCGCTCGCCCAGCTCGACAAGGGCAACATCCTCGACGCCCAGGGCATCCGCAAGATCACCGAGCTCACCGCCGCGCAGAACGTCCTCACCAACGAG
This sequence comes from Streptomyces mayteni, assembly GCF_054783955.1. Lineage (NCBI taxonomy): Bacteria > Bacillati > Actinomycetota > Actinomycetes > Kitasatosporales > Streptomycetaceae > Streptomyces > Streptomyces mayteni. Next base: position 51,582 of record NZ_BAAGPR010000022.1, read on the forward strand.
TTCCGGCGCAACGAGGAGAAGGAGATTACCCGGCAGAACGTCGAGGCCAAGGAGGCGGTGCTCGAACTGGAGCGGCGCCAGGCCGACGCCGAGATCCGGCAGACCCGCGAGGTCGCCACCTCCCGGGCCCGCGAGGAGGCGGAGACCGAGCTGGTGCGGGCCGAGGAGCGGCTGCGCTCCGAGACGGCGCGGATCAGGACCGACGAGCAGCTCGGCGTGCAGGAGGAGAACCGCGAGCGCGAGATCGTCGTGGCCCGCCTCAACCGGGACCGGGTCGTCGCGGTCGAGCAGGAGCGCATCGAGAAGGACCGCGTCCTGGAGGTGATCGTCCGCGAGCGGGAGACCGAACTCAGCCGGATCGCCAAGGACAAGGAGCTCGAGGGCGAGAAGCGGGAGATCGCCGACGTCGTCCGGGAGCGGATCGCCGTCGAGAAGACCGTGGCGCAGCAGGAGGAGGAGATCAAGCGGCTGCGCGCCGTCGAGGAGGCCGAGCGCACCCGGCAGGCGCTGGTCATCCAGGCCGAGGCCGAGGCCCAGGAGCAGCTGGTCAAGGACATCAAGGCCGCGGAGGCCGCGGAGCAGGCCGCCGAGCACCGCGCCAGGCAGGAGCTGACCATGGCGGAGGCCCGCCGGAAGGCCGCCGATCTGGACGCGCAGTCCGCGATCCGGCTCGCCGAGGGCCGGCGGGCCGAGGTGGCCGCCGAGGGCCTGGCCGAGGCCGAGGTGCAGGAGCGGATGGCGGACGCCGTCGCCCGCACCCGGCACGTCGAGGCGGAGGCCGCCAAGGAGCTGGGGCTCGCCGAGGCCGAGGCCAGCCGCGAACGGGGGATCGCCGAGGCGGTGGCGCTGCGCGAGCGGATGCAGGCCGAGGCCGAGGGGATCAAGGACAAGGCCGCCTCGATGGCCGCGCTGGACGCCGCGAGCCGCGACCACGAGGAGTACCGGCTCCGGCTCGAGGCCGAGAAGGAGGTCCGGATCGCCGGCATCGACGTGCAGCGGAAGATCGCCGAGGCACAGGCCAGCGTCGTGGCCGCCGGCCTGGAGAACGCCAGGATCGACATCGTCGGCGGCGACACGGTGTTCTTCGACCGGCTGGTCGGCGCCATCTCGGCCGGCAAGGGCCTGGACGGCTTCCTCGACCGCTCCGAGCACGCGCGGGCCATGGTCGGCCCGTGGCTCGACAAGGAGGACTCCACCTTCACCCGCGACCTCTCCGCCATGGTCGCCGGGCTCGGCCCCGCCGGCCTTCGCGACCTCACCCTGGCCGGGCTGCTCGGCCAACTGGCCACCGGCGGGGGCGAGCACGCCGGCCGGTTCGCCAAGCTGCTGAAGTCCGTGCAGGCGCAGGGCCTCGGCGACACGTCGCTCGCCGAGCTGGCGGGTTCGGTGCCCGCCCACGCCAACAACGCGGTGAAGCTGGCCAAGTGAGCGGCCGGCGCGGCGGCCCGCCCGGGCCGCCGCGCCCGCCGGCCCGTGTGCGAGACCGCCCGTGTGCGAGACCGACGAGAGACACTCAGGTCAACCAGGGGGAGCCGAACGTGACGACCGCCCACCAGCCGACCGGCGCGGCCGGGACCGCCACCGATCTGGACGCCGGCACCTACGAACTGCTGCGCGACCGGCTGCGGTCGGCCGCCGCCGACCTCGCCGAGCGCGCCGGCACGCTCAACGCGCGCCGCGTCGAGACCTTCGGCGGCCGGGACCTCGCGCTGCTCGCCACCGACCGGGTGCGCACCGGACAGCCGGCCGTACCCCGCGAGGTGGTGGCGGTCGGCGGGCTGCTGCTGGTCGGCTACCGGCCGCCCGCCGACCGGCCGGCCGCCGCCCCGGGCGACGTGCTGGCCCTGCACCGGGTCACCGACGAGGGGCTGACCCCGGCGCCCGAGGACGCCGTCCCCGGGCTGCTCGACGACCCCGCGTTCCGGCGGGACTTCGCCGACCTCTACCGCTACTACCGGCAGGCCAGGCTGCTGCGGCTGCGCGTCGCGGGCTCGCTGCTGCTCGCCGTCTTCCAGACCGGCGAACGCGCCACCGACGTCCGGGCGTTCCGCTGGCGGCTGCCCCCCGAAGGGCCGCCCAGCTACCTCGACGCCCAGGGCGAACGCGACCATGTGCCGCCCCCCGCCCACGACTTCGCCTGGCGGGAGGTCGACCGCGCCGACCACGTGCCGGGGCCGCCACCGCACGCGGTGGTCGACGGGGCGCTGCTGGTGTCCACCGTGGGCGGCGAGTTGAGCGTCAGGACCGCCGCGGACGCCGAGGCCGGCCGCGGCGGCTACCGCGAGCCGGTGGCCGAACCGCTCCAGTCGCTGGCCGACGCGCGGATCGCCTGGGCCAGGCTCGGCCCGCTGCTCCTGCTGCGGGTGCGGCCCTACAACGAGCCCGACCACCGACACCTGGTGCACAACACCCGCACCGGCGAGACCGTCAGGCTCGACGGCGTCGGGCAGGCGTGCCGGGCGCTCCCCGAGGACCAGGGCCTGGTCTTCCCCGGCGGCACCTACCTGGCCGCCGCCCCGGCGGGCGCCGCCGCCCGCACCTTCGACGTCGACGCCCGCGGGCTCGCCTTCGAACGCGTCGTCCGCTCGCCCAACGGCGAGGACGTCCTCTACGTCTTCCTCGCCCCCGACACCGGGCGCACCCTGCTGCTGCCCTACAACCTGATCGCCGGCGAGGTCGCCAACCCGCTGGTGGCCCGCGGCCACGCGCTGCTCGACGACGGCACCATGGCGCTGGTCCGCGAACCGGCCGACGGCGACCAGCCGGGCCTGGTGCACACCGTCCAGCTGTGGCGCACCCCGTTCGTCTCCGAGACCCACGCCGCCGCCACCCCGGCCGGCACCGGGCCGCTGGCCAGGATCGGCAACGCCGACCTGGTGCGCGGCGTCTCCGACGCCCTCACCGTCGCCCGGATGGCCACCGAACTCGCCCCGGGCACCGCCGTGTTCGAGGCCATCGTGGCCGCCTGCGACCGGCTCACCGACCAGTACCACTGGCTGCCGCTCGACGGCCTCGCCGCCCTCCACGAGCCGGTGGCCACGCTGCGGGAGACCGCCGAAGCCGTCGTCGCCGAGTACGCCAGGGTCACCGAGGCCCAGCGTGGGGCCGACGAGGCGCTGGCCACCGCCGACACCGAACTCACCGCGCTGCTGCGGCGGGCCCGCGGCGAGGCGCCGCGCGCCGCCGAGGAGTGGGTCGCGCTGCTCACCCGACTCCGCCGCGCCCAGGGCCGGTTGGAGACGCTGCGCGAGGTCCGCCGGATCGACCTCGCCGCGCTGACCGCGCTCGGCGAGCGGGTCGCCGACGGCCTCGCCGCCACCGGCCGGCGCGCCGTCGCCTTCCTGTCGCGCCCCGACGCCTTCGACGCGACCGGCGCCGCCATCGAGGCGCTGGCCGAGGAGGCCGCCGCCCTCACCACCGCCGCGGGCGCCGAACCCCTCGCCGCCCGGATCGCCGAACACGCCGAGGGCCTGGGCGCCGTCACCGACGTCGTCGGCGGCCTCGACATCGCGGACGCCGTCGTCCGCACCGCCCTGCTGGAGCGGATCGGCGCGGTGCTCGGCGCCGTCAACCGGGCCCGCGCCGTCCTCGACCGGCGCCGCGCCGAACTGGCCCACGCCGAGGGCCGCGCCGAGTTCGCCGCCGAGTACGCCCTGCTCGGCCAGGCCGTGGCCGGCGCCCTGGCCACCGCCGACACTCCGGAACAGTGCGAGGAACACCTCGGCCGGCTGCTGCTCCAGGTGGAGAACCTGGAGGCCAGGTTCGGCGCCTTCGACGACTTCCTGACCCAACTCACCGAGCGGCGCGAGGAGATCTACGAGACCTTCGCCGCCCGCAAACAGGCCGCGCTCGACGAGCGCGCCAGGCAAGGGCAGCGGCTCGCCGCCTCCGCCGACCGGATCCTCACCACCGTCACCCGCCGCGCCACCCGGCTCGGCACCCTGGACGAGGTCAACGCCTACTTCGCCACCGACCCCCTGGTGGCCCGCGTCCGCGCCACCGTCGACGAGCTGCGCGCCATCGACGACACCGTGCGCGCCGACGAGCTGGCCGGCCGCCTCAAGGCGGCGCGCCAGGAGGCCGGCCGGGCGCTCCGCGACCACGCGGAACTGCACGCGGCCGACGGCACCGTGCGGCTCGGCCGGCACCGGTTCTCCGTCACGCCGGGCACCATCGACCTGACGCTGCTGCCGCACGACGGCGGCCTCGCCGTCGCCGTCACCGGCACCGACTACCGGGCCCCGCTCGACCCCGCCTCCGAACTCCTCGGGGGAACCCGGGAGTTCTGGGACCAGCCGGTGGTCTCCGAGGCGCAGGACGTCTACCGCGCCGAGACGCTCGCCGCCCGGCTGCTCACCGAGCCAGGCCCCGCCGCGCTCGACCTGGCCGCCGCCGACGGCACCCTGCCCGAGCTGGTGCGGGCCGCCGCCGAGGCCGCCTACGACGAGGGCTACGACCGCGGCGTCCACGACCACGACGCCACCGCCATCCTCCGCCGGCTGCTCCCGCTGCGCGCCGCCGCCGGGCTGCTCCGCTTCCCGCCCGACGTCCGGGCCGCCGACCAGCTGTTCTGGGCGCACGGCGCCGCCGCGGCCTGCGCCGGCTGGGCGGTCCGCGCCCAGTCGCTGGCCAGGGCCCGCGCGGCCATCGGCGCCGCCGCCCCGGCCGCCGCCGGCCTCGCCGCCGGACTCGCCACCGCCGCCGGGGAGTTCCTGCCGGCCGGCCTGGCACCCACCGCGGCCGGGGACCCCTGGCGGCTGCTCGGCGACTACCTCTTCGAGGAACTCGCCGCCGGCGGCCCGGTGTTCGTCGCCGGCGCGCCGGCCCGCGCCCTGCTCGACGACTTCCGCGCCGCGCTCGGCTCCATCGGCGTCAAGGAACTCGCCCAGGACCTGCGGTCGCTGGACGACGACCTGGCCGCCCGCCACCAGCTGCTCACCGCCTGGCTCGCCGCGTTCGCCGCCGACGCCGGCCGCCCCACCGACGACCTGCCGGAGGCCGCCGCCCTCGACCTGTGCGCCGACCGGCTCGACCACCGCCCGCTCGACGCCCCGCTCACCGCCACCGCCACCGGCCTGCTCGGCGCGCACCCCCGGCTGTCCGGCGGCGAACTCCCGCTCCGCCTCGACGAGTTCCTCACCCGCACCGCCGAGTTCACCACCCGCAGGATGCCCGCGCACCGCGCCTGGACCCGCGCCCGTTCCGCGCTGCTCGACGCCGAACGCGAGCGGCTGCGACTGGCCGCCTACCGGCCGCGGGTGCTCACCACCTTCGTCCGCAACCGGCTGATCGACGAGGTGTACCTGCCGCTGATCGGCGACAGCCTCGCCAAGCAGCTCGGCGCCGCGGGCGACGAACGCCGCACCGACAGCCAGGGCCTGCTCCTGCTGCTCTCCCCGCCCGGCTACGGCAAGACCACGCTGCTCGAGTACGTCGCCGCCCGCCTCGGCCTCGCCCTGGTCCGCGCCGACGGCCCGGCGCTCGGGCACGGCACCACCTCCCTCGACCCGGCCGCCGCCCCCGACGCCGCCGCCCGCCGCGAGGTCGAGAAGATCAACTTCGCACTGGAGATGGGCAACAACGTGCTGCTGCACGTCGACGACATCCAGCACGTCTCACCCGAGCTGCTGCAACGCTTCATCCCGCTGACCGACGCGCAGCGCCGGGTGGACGGGGTGCGCACCGCGGACGGCCGTCCGGTCACCTACGACCTGCGCGGCAAGCGGTTCGCGATCTGCATGGCCGGCAACCCGTTCACCGAGTCCGGCACCAGGTTCCGCGTCCCCGACATGCTCGCCAACCGCGCCGACGTGTGGAACCTCGGCGACGTGCTCACCGGCCGCGAGGAGCTGTTCGAGCTCAGCCACCTGGAGAACGCGCTGGCCGCCAACCCGGTACTCGCGCCGCTCGCCACCCGCGACCTGGCCGACGTCGACCTGCTGGTGCGGCTCGCCCGCGGCGACCGCACCGCCTCGGCCGACCGGCTCGTCCACCCCTACGACGCCACCGAGCTCGAGCGGGTGCTCGCCGTGCTGCGGCTGCTGCTGCGCGTCCAACGCACCACGCTGCGGGTCAACGCCGCGTACATCGCCTCGGCCACCCAGGAGGAGACCGACCGCACCGAACCGCCGTTCCGCCTCCAGGGCTCCTACCGGGACACCAACCGGCTGGCCGAGCAGGTGCTGCCGGTGATGACCGACGCCGAGGTGGAGGCGCTGATCGACGACCACTACCGGGCGGAGGCCCAGACCCTCGCCAGCGGCGCCGAGGCCAACCTCCTCAAACTGGCCGAGCTGCGCGGCCGCCTGACCCCGCCGGAGGCCGAACGCTGGGCCGAGCTCAAGCGCAGCCACCTCCGCCGCGCTGGGGCCAAGCTGTAGAGGAGCTGTGACAGAACCGCCGTAGAACCTGGCCGACCCTGGTAGGAGCATGAGTGACACCGGGGGAGACGGTGTCACAGGTTCGTCGGTTCCGGGGGTGTTTTCGGGTGTCACGGTCGTCCGACTGGAGTCCGGTCGACATGGAGTCGGACCCGACACCCGGCGACCCCGAGGAGGTCAGGTCGCTCGCCGACCAACTCCAGACGTTCGCCGACGACGTCGGCGAGGCGCTGGGCCGGGTGCGCGGGATGTCCGAGGACCGGGCCGTCATGGACTGGGCCGGCTTGTCGGCCGAGGCGTTCAGGTCGGAGTTCGACGGGGTGCCCGGCAACCTGGAGAAGCTCCAGACGTCGTACGACCTGGCGGCCCAGGCTCTCCAGACGTACTGGCCCAAGCTGGAGACCGCCCAGGGCATGGCCGACCGGGCGCTGGACCGCGCCGTCTCCGCCCAGGCCGACCTCTCCGCCGCCCAGTCGGCACTGACCGACGCCCAGGACTGGGTGTCGCGGGCGGGTGACGAGGCCGATCGCCTGGAGCGCGAGGGCGAACGCGAGAACGTCGAACCCCCCTCCGAGGCCGAGGTCCGCGCCGCCACCCGCGACGCGACGGCCGCCGGCCAGGCGCGGTCCGACGCCGAGGGCCGGGTGGACTCGGCCGAGGAAGCCCTCTCCGCCGCACGGGAGTTGGCCCGGCAGGCCAAGGAGATGCGCGAGGACGCCGCCCGCGCCTGCGCGGACGACCTGGACGAAGCCTCCGACGCCGGCATCCAGAACCGCCGTTGGTGGGAGGACGCGATCCACTGGGTGTCCGAGAACTGGGACACCATCGTCGAGATCTGCAAGGTCGTCGTCGCCGTCCTCGGCATCGTGGTGATGATCATCGGCGGCCCGCTGGCCTGGGTCGTCCTCGCCGCCGCGCTCGTGGTGCTGGCCGACACCCTCTACGACTACGCCAACGGCCGGGCCACCCTCCTCGATGTGGCGTTCGCCGCCCTCGACTGCATCCCGGGCATGAAGGGCCTCACCACCCTCGGCGGCCTCGCCCGCGGCGTCCGGTCCCTCGGTTCGACGGGGTTGCGTGGTCTGCGGCAGGGTGTGTTGGGCCTCGGTCGGCGTACCCGGGGTGAGGGCATTCCGATGAACGGCCGCACCGCCAGTGGCGATCCGGTCGACATGGCCACCGGTGAGTTGCTGATGTCGGCCACGGACGTCGAACTCCCCGGCGTGCTGCCGCTGATCGTCGAGCGGCACCACATCTCCTCCTACCGGGAGGGGGGTTGGTTCGGGGCGTCCTGGGCCTCCACCCTCGACCAGCGTCTGGTCCTGGACGAGCACGGCGCCCGGCTGTTCACCGCCGACGGCATGATCCTGCTCTACCCAAGGCCCCTGCCCGACGCCCCCGTGCTCCCCGTCGAGGGGCCGCGCTGGGAACTGGGCTGGGACGGCGCCTCCAACGGCGAACTGACCGTCTCCCAACCCGAGACCGGCCGCACCCTGCGCTTCGCCCCGGTGCCCGGCCGGCCCGGCGGCGTGCTCCCGCTGACCGCCGTCACCGACCGCAACGACAACCGGATCGACGTCCACCACGACGCGCACGGCGCGCCCACCGACCTCGTCCACTCCGGCGGCTACCACCTCGGCATCACCACCGAAGGCGGCCGCGTCACCGCACTCCGCCTCCTCAACGACCCGGACCAGCCCACCCTGCTGCGTTACGGCCACGACGCCGCCGGGCTCCTCGCCGAGATCACCAACTCCTCGGGCCAGCCACTGCGGTTCGCCTACGACACGCACCACCGGCTCGCCCGCTGGGAGGACCGCAACGGCTACTGGTACTCCTACGAATACGACGACCAGGGCCGCTGCGTCTTCACCACCGGAACCGACCGCGCCCTGGAATACCGCTACCACTACCAGCCGGCCGTCCACCGCACCATCGCCGTCGACTCCCTCGGCCACAGCACCGTCTACCAGTTCAACGACAGCTACCAACTGATCGCCCAGACCGACCCGTTGGGCCACACCACCCGCCACGACCGGGACCGCTACGACCGCGCCGTGGCCAGCACCGACCCGCTCGGCCGCACCACCACCCGCCGACTCGACGACGCCGGGCGCCTCACGGCCCTGGTCAGGCCCGACGGGCTGGAAACCCGCTACGAGTACAACGAGTTCGGCCAGCCCACCGAGATCACCGAACCCGACGGCTCCGTCTGGGCCCAGTCGTACGACGCGGCGGGCAACCGCGTCGTCGTCCTCGACCCGGCCGGCAACCGCACCCGCTACGCCTACGACGGCCACGGCGGGCTGGCCGCCGTCACCGACGCGCTCGGCCGCACCACCAGGGTCCGCTGCGACGCCGCCGGGCTGCCGATCGCGGTCACCGACCCCCAGGGCGAGGTCACCCACTACCGGCGCGACGCCTTCGGCCGCCCCACCCGGGTCGTCGACCCGCTGGGCGCCGTCGCCACCACCGAGTACTCGACCGACGGCAAGCCGCTGCGCCACACCGACCAGGTCGGCGGCGTCCAGACCTGGAGCTGGGACGGCGAGGGCAACTGCCTGACCCACACCGACGAGAACGGCGGCGTCACCGCCTTCGAGTACGGCGCCTTCGACCTGCCGAGCGCCCGCGTCGACCAGGACGGCGCCCGCTACGCGTTCCGCCGCGACACCGAGCTCAACATCACCCAGGTCGTCGGCCCACACGGCCTCACCTGGGACTACACCTACGACGACGCCGGCCGGCTGGTCGCCGAGTCCGACTACGACGGCCGAACCGTCGCCTACCGGCACGACGCCGCGGGCCAACTCGTCGCCCGCGTCAACGGCCTCGGCCAGACCGTCGTCTACGAGCGCGACGTCCTCGGCCACGTCACCACCAAGACCGCCGAGGGACGCCGCACCAGCTACGCCTACGACCCGCTCGGCCAGCTGGTCCGTGCCGAGAGCCCGGGCGCCGAGGTCGTCGTCGGCTACGACCCGCTCGGCCGGGTCGACTCCGAGGGCGTCAACGGACTCACCGTCGACCAGACCCACGACCCCCTCGGCCGCGTCCTCAGCCGCACCACCCCAAGCGGCCACACCAGCACCTGGAGCTACAACGCCGCGGGCGACGCCGTCGAACTCACCACGGCCGGCCGCACCCTCACCTTCGACCACGACCCGCTCGGCCGCGAGACCGCCCGCCACCTCGACGAGCGGTTCACCCTCACCCAGAACTGGGACCAGGCCGGGCGACTCACCCGACAGTCACTCGACGGCGCGGAAGGCCCGCTCAGGCAACGCTCCTTCGCCTACCGGCCCGACCACTACCTCACCGCCGTCGCCGAGAGCCACCTCGGCGTCACCGGCTACCAACTCGACCCCGTCGGCCGCGTCACCACTGTCACCGCCCCCGGCTGGACCGAGAACTACGCCTACGACCTGGCCGGCCAGCAGACCGACGCCCGGTGGCCCGAGGCCGTCGCCGCCGACGCCATCGGCCCCCGCGCCTTCGACGGCACCCGCCTGACCCGCGCCGGCGGCTACCGCTACGAGTACGACGCCACCGGCCGCGTCACCCTGCGGCAGCGCACCAGGCTCTCCCGCAAGCCCGAGACCTGGCGCTACGCATGGGACGCCGAGGACCGGCTCACCGCCACCACCACCCCCGACGGCACCCGCTGGCGCTACCACTACGACCCACTCGGCCGCCGCGTCGCCAAGGAACGCCTCGACGCCGAGGGCGCCGTCGTCGAGCGCACCGACTTCGTCTGGTGGGGCACCACCCTCGTCGAGGAGACCTCGACCGGCGGCGCCCACGGCCGGCTCGCCACCCTCACCTGGGACTACCACGGCGAACAGCCGGTCGGCCAGACCAGCAGCTCGCTGCGCGGCGAGATCGACCGCCGCTTCTACGCGATCGTCACCGACCTCGTCGGCGCCCCGACCGAACTCGTCGACGAGTCGGGCGCCATCGCCTGGCAGTCCCGCCGCACCCTCTGGGGCCACGCCGCGCATCCCCAAGCCACCACCGACACGCCGCTGCGGTTCCCCGGCCAGTACGCGGACGAGGAGACCGGCTGGCACTACAACTTCCTCCGGCACTACGACCCGGCCACCGCCCGCTACACCACCCCCGACCCGCTCGGCCTCACCCCGGCGCCACACCACTACGGCTACGTCCACAACCCGCACACCTGGAGCGACCCCCTCGGCCTCGCCGCCCACCCGCCGACCCGGCTCTCCGACCCGCACCGCATGCCCAGAGAGATCATGCGCGAGTACGACAACATTCGGATGGGCCGCGGCACCCCGCGCATCGACCCCAACACCGGGCGGCAGACCATCCACCGTGCCGACCACGTGCCGCCGCGCCAGCGGAACCAGTGGCGCGGCTCGCTTGAATGGGACGTGCCGGGCACCAGCCACCGGATCCTGGAACGCCCGGACGGCCGCCTCGGCTACGTCCTTGACCACGACTACAGCAGCCCGTTCCTCTTCCCCGCCCCCTGGTTCCCGGACGGCGGGGTGCTGCCCAGACGACTCCGAATGGGAGGCTGACCGTCATGACCTACCTGCTCCGCCACGAGGGGGCTGGCCCGACGCTGGCCCACGCCCGCGAACTGACCGGCTTCTTCACCGGGCCGGAGGAAGATGAAGAAGAACACGAGAACGGCGGCTGGCGCCCATTCCAACTGCTCGGCTGCACTCTCGAACCGGAGCTGACGCGACTCCTCGACCACCCGCGCCGCCGTGAACTCCCCAACGTCGACTTGGTGTTCCTCGACGCGAACGGCCAGTCGATCGGCCGCTACTACGTCGGTGGCCCCACGGTGCTGGCACAACACCCGGCTGCCGACGGCACGGTCGACCTGCTGCTCAACGGCTTCTTCTTCCGCTACCCGCACCCGGCAGCCGAGGCCGTGTGGGCCGCGTGGCGCCGGGCCTTCCCGCCGGCTCCCGGCGGCTGGGCCGCCGACGGCCCCGAGCACCGCGCCGGCTGGCTGGAGGCCGTCCGCATCCGCGCTTCGACGCCCGGTGTGCGGCCGCTCGACGACCCACCGCCGGGCGCCACCTACGAACTGGCGGGCGGCTTGGTCACCGACGCCGCCGCCTTCTACTGCGCGCTCGGCGAGGCGATCAACGGCCCTGGCGGCTACTTCGGCGGTACCTCCGACGCCCTCCGCGACTGCCTGGCCGGCGGCTTCGGCGCTCGGCCGCCGTTCCGCCTCGTCTGGCACGACCACGACGTCACCCGCCGTTCGCTGCCCGACCTCGACCGCCTCGTCGAACCGCTGCTCGCGGCCGGCGTCCGGATCGAACCCCGCTGACGCTCCCGGGAGCCGGGGCGGGCTAGAGCACCTGCTCCTCGACGTCCGGCACCAGCTCGGACAGGGGCACCGCGCCGGCCATCGCCGCGTAGCCGGCGTCGCTCGGGTGCAGCCCGTCACCCGAGTCGTAGGCGGGCAGCAGCGACTGCGGACGGGCCGGGTCGCGCAGCGCCAGATCGAGGTCCACCACCGCGTCGAAGACGCCGCCGGCCCTGATCTCCGCGTTGACCAACTGGCGCACCCGCTCGCGCTCCGCCGTGAAGTTGCCGTGGCCGCCGAACGGCGCCAGCGTCGCGCCCACCACCCACAGACCGGCCTCGTGGGCCTCTGCCGTCAGCTCGCGCATCGCGGCCACCACCGCCGCCGGATCGGTCTGCTGCGGCGGCGCGGTGAGGTCGTTGATGCCCAACTGGAGCACCACCGTGCGCAGCCCCGCCTGCTGCACCACGTCGAGGCCGAGGCGGCGGATCCCGCTGGCGCCGTTGTACTGCCGGGTGGGGTCGCCGTCGAGCAGCAGCCGGTTGCCGCTGATGCCCTGGTTGAGCACGGCGAGCCGGGGCGCCTCGGGCTCGGCGCGCAGCCGCTCGGCGAGCAGGTCCGTCCAGCGGCGGTTGGCGCCCGGCGTCGAGGTGATGCCGTCCGTCAGCGAGTCGCCGAGCACCGCGACCGAACCCTCCGCGGTCTGGCTCAGCACCTGCACCGAACTGACGTACCGCCAGACCTCGGTGACCTCGGTGAACGCCGCGCCCGACTCCTCGCCGGCCGCGTCGCCCGCCGCCAGGAAGCTGTTCTGCTGGGCCGCCCGGTGCTGGGTCACGCTGCCGGACGCCTCCGGCGCGTACACCGTCACCAGCAGGTCCGCGTCCGCCGGCACGTCGAGCCGCACCGGGTCGCTCACCACCCGCTCCCCGGGCGGCACGAGCACCGAGGTGCCGTCGCCGAACGTCAGCCGGCGCATGCTGCCGGGCAGCGCGCTGGGGCCGCCGTCGGCGGAGAGCGCCACCGTGACGTGGGAGAAGCCGACCGAGCGGCCGCCGTACTGGTTGGTCAGCTCCACCCGGACCTCGCCGCCGCCGACCGAGGTGTGCACCACGTTGCGGATCGACCGGTCGGGCAGCCCGCCGTCCGTGCCGGGCTCGGGACCGGTGGGCGCCGCCGACCAGGTGCCGACCCACTCCCCACCGGCCGCGGGTGTCACGCTCCGTGACGGGTGTGACTCGGCTGTCGGCTTCTCGTGGCGCTCGCCCGCGGCCGGCGCCTCCTGCCCCGCCCCCACCGCGACCAACACCCCGAGGAGCACGGCCATCGCCCCCGCCAGCAGGCCGAATCCCCGCCGTCCTGTCACCACTCCCACCGGCTCATGATCCCACGATCCGACCACGCCGGCTCACCCACCCGGGTGAGGCGCCGGTCACCCTCCGAAACCGGGACCGATACACGGGACAATGTACGAATGGACCGGATGGACGCGGGAACGAAGGCACGGCCTGGCGACGGCCTCTCGGCGGGTGACCTGGCGCGACTCGTCGCCCTGCGCCGGATGAAGACGGTGGCCACCGGGCTGCTGGTGTTCGTGGCCGTCGCCTACGCGCTGGCCACCTGGGCCGAGCACAGCGGCGCCGGCGCCTGGGCCGGCTATGTGGCGGCCGCCGCCGAGGCCGGCATGGTCGGCGCCCTCGCCGACTGGTTCGCCGTCACCGCGCTCTTCAGGCGCCCGCTGGGGCTGCCCATCCCGCACACCGCGATCATCCCCACCAGGAAGGACCAACTCGGCGAATCCCTCGGCGACTTCGTCGGAGAGAACTTCCTCGCCGAGGACGTGGTGCGGGCCAGGCTCCAGGCCATCGGCCTGGCCCGCCGGCTCGGCGGCTGGCTCGCCAAGCCGGAGAACGCCGACCGGGTCACCGCCGAGCTGGCCACCGGCGTCCGCGGCGGCCTCCGGGTGCTGCGCGACTCCGACGTCCAGGCGGTGATAGGCGAGGCCATCACCCGCCGCGCCGACGCCATCGAGATCTCACCGGGGCTCGGCCGGGTGCTGGAGCGGATCATCACCGACGGCGGCCACCACCGCGCCGTCGACCTGCTCTGCGCCCAGGCCCACGACTGGCTGGTCAAGCACCGCGACTCCGTGCTGGCGGCCGTCGAGGACGGCGCCCCCGGCTGGACCCCCCGCTTCGTCGACCGCCGCGTCGGCGACCGCGTCTACCGCGAACTGCTGCGCTTCGCCGCCGAGATGCGCGACTCGCCCGACCACCCGGCGCGCGGCGCCCTCGACCGCTTCCTCACCGACTTCGCGCGCCAGCTCCAGGAGGACCCGGAGACCAGGGCCCGGGTGGAGCGGCTCAAGAACGACCTGCTGCACCGGCCGGAGATCCAGGAGCTGATCGCCTCCGCCTGGGGCACGGTCCGCGCCATGATCCTGGCCGCCGCAGACGACGAACGCAGCGCCCTCCGGCTCCGCGCCCGCACCGCCATCCTCACCCTCGGCGCCCGCCTCAGCCGCGACGAGCGGCTGCGCGCCAAGCTCGACGGCTGGGTGACGGACGCGACGATCCACGTGGTCTCCGGCTACCGCAAGGAGATCACGGCGCTGATCACCGACACCGTCTCCTCCTGGGACGCCCGCACCACCTCCCGCAAGATCGAACTCCACATCGGCCGCGACCTCCAGTTCATCCGCCTCAACGGCACGGTCATCGGCGCCCTCGCCGGCCTGGCCATCCACACGGCGACCCGACTCCTGGGCGGGTGACGCCCGCAACCACCCCTGGCTCGCTACCCGCGTGAACCCGTTGCCAGTGCCGTCGCCACGGCCAGGCCGCTGTCAGATGCCGCGCCGCGCCGCGGCCCGGTCGATCGGCCTCTCCTGCGGCCGTGGGCACCGGAGTCCGGCCGGTAGAGTAGGGCCGCGGGTCCGTACCCCAGTTGGCTAGAGGGCGCCGGTTTAGGTCCGGTGTGTCGTGGGTTCGAGTCCCACCGGGCCCACCGATCACCGCGCTCGGCGGGTCACCGCGCCCGATCTCCCAGGCGGGACGCCTCCGCCGGTGGCGGCGCCGTGCTGTCGCGTCGCACGAGCCAGGTCGGCACGAGCGTGGTGCCGCGTTCCGTCGTGTCGGCCCGCATCTGCCGCAGCACGCCGTCCACGCACCGGCGCCCCACCTCGGCGAAGTCCTGGTGGATGGTGGTGAGCGGCGGCATGAAGGAGCCGGCCTCCGGGATGTCGTCGAAGCCGACCACGCTGACGTCCTCCGGCACCCCGCGGCCCTTCTCGCGCAGCGCGCGGAGCAGGCCGAGCGCCATCTGGTCGTTGGCGGTGAAGACGGCGGTGCAGTCGGGCAGTTCGGCCAGCCGGAGGCCGGCGCGGTAGCCCGACTCGGCGGACCAGTCGCCGCGGACGAGGGGCGGGATCGCGCGGCCGGCCTCGGTCAGGGTGGCGCGCCAGGCGGCCGTCCGGCGTCCGGCGGCGAAGGAATCCTCGGGGCCGGCCAGGTGCCAGACCGTGCGGTGGCCGAGGTCGAGCAGGTGGCGCACGGCCTCCCGGGTGCCGCCCGCCTGGTCGGTGTCGACCACGCTGTACCGGTCGCCGGCGTCCGAATCGGCCACCACCACCTGCACGTTGGGCGGGAGTGAGACGGTCGCCGCGTCCAGCAGGTGGACCTCCATGATCACGATGATCGCGTCCACCGCCAGTTCGCCGAGGCGGGTGAAGGCGCCGCGCACCCCGTCCTGCGTCGGGACGGCCACCGGCAGCAGCGTGGTCGCGTAGCCCTCCTGCGCGGCGGACGCCGAGATCGCCTCCAGGGTGCGGACGTTGCCGGTGGTGGAGAGGGTGAACAGGATGACGCCGATGGTGCGGAACTCGCCCCGCTTCAGGGCGCGCGCCGCACTGTTGGGGCGGTAGCCGAGCTCCTTCATGGCGGCCAGCACCTGCTGTCTGGTGGCCTCCACGACGCCCGGGTGCCCGTTGGAGACCCGGGAGACCGTCTGCGAGGAGACCCCGGCGAGCCGGGCGACGTCGGCCATGGACACTCGCCGCCTTCTGGTCTGCATCAGCGGTACTCCCCGTCTGCTGTGGTTTCCATGCCGGTCCTTGTGCGGATCTGAGCGTCTCTGTTTGGTTACGTAGGTCTCAGTATCCCGGTCCAGCCCTTGACGCCTACCTGGGGGCAGTGTAAACATCACGCGAAATCGATGTTTACGTAAACATTCGGGGCTCGCATATCCGCACACGTCGCGATGTTTACGCACACACCGATCGTGCGGACACCCGGACGAGAGGCGAGGAAAGAACACATGACAACGTTGTCACCGCCTTCCATGGCGGGACGCGCCGCGCCCCGGCGCCCGAGCCGCCGGGTCAAGCGCGGGCGCTCGTGGACCGGCTGGGGCTTCATCGGCCCCTTCATGGCCGTGTTCACCCTCGTCTTCCTGGCGCCGATCGCCTACTCGATCTACCTCAGCCTCTACCGCGACCAACTCGTCGGCGGCACCAGCTTCGTGGGCCTGGACAACTACCAGCGGGCCCTGCAGGACCCCCAGTTCTGGGACTCGCTCACCCGGGTGGGACTGTTCCTGGTGGTCCAGGTGCCGATCATGCTGTTCATAGCCCTGCTGGTGGCCCTGGCCCTGGACAGCGGCCGCCTCTACGGCCGGAACTTCTTCCGCATCGCGATCTTCATGCCCTACGCCGTGCCCGCCGTGGTGGCCACGCTGATGTGGAGCTTCATGTACGGCAGCCGGTTCGGGCTGGTCGGCAACATCGAGGACACCTTCGGCGTCTCGCTGCCCGACCCGCTCTCGCCCGACCTGGTGCTGGCCTCCATCGGCAACATCGTGACGTGGGAGTTCGTCGGCTACAACATGCTGATCTTCTACTCGGCGCTGCGGGTGATCCCGAACTCCCTCTACGAGGCGGCGGAGATCGACGGCGCCGGCCAGCTCCGGGTGATCACCGCGATCAAGCTGCCCGCGATCCGCGGCGCGCTGGTCATCGCGACGATCTTCTCGATCATCGGGACCTTCCAGCTGTTCAACGAGCCCAGCATCCTGCAGAACCTGGTGCCCAACGCGATCACCACCGACTTCACGCCCAACCTCTTCACCTACTCGTTGGCGTTCTCCGGGCGGCAGCACAACTACGCGGCGACGGTGGCGATCGTCATGGGCCTGGTGACCATGGTCATCGCCTATGTCGTGCAGCTCCGCGGCATGCGAAAGGAAGCGTGATCCCGCGATGAGCGCCCCCAGCGCCCCCACCACCACCACCGCCCCGGCCGCCCGCGACGGCGCCGCGCGCCCCGCCACCGCGATCCGGCTCCGCCCGCGCCGTGGGACCCGCGACAAGCCGAGGCGCAGCCTGCTGCTCACCCTGCTGACCGGCCTCGTGCTGCTCTACACGCTGGTTCCGCTGGCCTGGCTGCTGATCAACGCGACCAAGACCCAGGAGGGGCTCTTCGACTCCTTCGGCCTGTGGTTCGACGGCGACTTCGCGCTGTTCGGCAACATCGCCGACACCTTCACCTACGACGACGGCGTCTTCACGCGCTGGCTGCTGAACACCCTGCTGTACGTGGTGCTCGGCGCCGGCGGCGCGACCTTCCTCGCCGTGCTCGGCGGCTACGCCCTCGCCAAGCACGACTTCCCGGGCAAGCGCGGCGTGTTCGCCGTGATCATCGGCGCCGTCGCCGTGCCCGGCACGGCGCTCGCCGTCCCCACCTTCCTGATGTTCAGCGAGATGGGGCTCACCAACACCCCCTGGGCCGTGATCATCCCCTCCCTGATCTCGCCCTTCGGCCTCTACCTGATGTGGGTCTTCGCCTCCGAGGCCATCCCCGGCGAGCTGATGGAGGCGGCCAGGATCGACGGCGCGGGCGAGGTGCGCACCTTCTTCCAGGTGGCGCTGCCGCTGCTGGCCCCCGGCATCGTCACCGTGCTGCTCTTCACCATGGTCGCGACCTGGAACAACTACTTCCTGCCGCTGATCATGATCAAGGACCCGGACTGGTACCCGCTGACCGTCGGCCTCAACTCCTGGAACGCCCAGGCGATCACGGCCGGCGGCGAGGTCATCTACAACCTGGTGATCACCGGCTCGCTGCTCACCATCCTGCCGCTGATCGTCGCCTTCCTCCTGCTCCAGCGCTACTGGCAGTCCGGCCTCGCCGCCGGCAGCGTCAAGGAGTGACCCGCGGGGCGCCCGCCCCGCCCCTCGTCACCCCGCCCCTCATCGCCCCATCGATTCCCCCGTTCCCGCTACCCCTCGCACCACCTCCTCCTTTCTACCCTCCGGGTCTGACAACGAAGCGAGTGACCACGATGACCAGCACCAAGCGCCCCCTCCGGCGCGGAGCCGCCCTCGCCGGCGTGCTCGCGATCGCCACCCTCGGACTGACCGCCTGCGGCTCCGATGACGACGGCGGCTCCGGCGGCTCCTCGCCCGACGACGTCGAGTCGGCCCTCGAGGCGGGCGGCGAGATAACCGTCTGGGCCTGGGAGCCCACCCTGACCCAGGTCGTCGAGGACTTCGAGGCGGCCTACCCGAACGTGACGGTCAACCTGGTCAACGCGGGCACCGGCAACGACCAGTACACGGCGCTCAGCAACGCCATGGAGGCCGGCAGCGGGGTGCCGGACGTGGCGCAGATCGAGTACTTCGCGCTCGGGCAGTACGCGATCGGCGAGACCCTCACCGACCTGAGCTCCTTCGGCGCCTCGGAGCTGGAGGGCAGCTACTCGACCGGCCCGTGGAACGCGGTGCACGCCGGCGCCGACGGCATCTACGGCCTGCCGATGGACTCGGGCCCGATGGCGCTCTTCTACAACCAGGACGTGTTCGACGAGCACGGCGTCGAGGTGCCCACCACCTGGGACGAGTACGTCGAGGCGGCCCGCGCCCTGCACGAGGCCGACCCGAACGTCTACATCACCAGCGACATGGGCGACGCCGGCCTGACCACCAGCCTGATCTGGCAGGCCGGCGGCCAGCCCTACACCGTCGACGGCACCGACGTCGGCATCGACTTCGCCGACGAGGGCTCCACCCGGTACGCCGAGACCTGGCAGCAGCTGATCGACGAGGACCTGCTGGCGCCCGTCAACGGCTGGACCGACGAGTGGTACGCGGGCCTGTCCGACGGCACCATCGCCACCCTGGCCACCGGCGCCTGGATGCCGGCCAACTTCGAGTCCGGCGTGTCGGGCGCGGCCGGCTCCTGGCGGGTCGCCCCGCTGCCGCAGTGGGAGGAGGGCGCGGCCGCCAGCGCCGAGAACGGCGGCAGCTCGCTCACCGTCCCGGCCGCCAGCTCCAAGCAGGAACTGGCCTACGCCTTCATCGAGTACGCCAACGCCGGCGACGGCATCCAGACCAGGCTCGACGCCGGCGCCTTCCCCGCCACCGTCGCGGAGCTGGAGTCCGAGGAGTTCCTGGCCACCGAGTTCGAGTACTTCGGCGGCCAGCAGGCCAACGAGATCTTCGCCGAGTCGGCCGCCAACGTGGTGGACGGTTGGTCGTACCTGCCCTACCAGGTCTACGCCAACTCGATCTTCAACGACACCGCGGGCCAGTCCTACGTCTCGAACACCCCGCTGACCCAGGGCCTCGCCGACTGGCAGCAGCGGTCCGTCGACTACGGCACCGAGCAGGGCTTCACGCTCACCGACTGAGCCGAGCCCGCCCAGCACCAAGGACCGGGGCCGGCCGCCGTCACCGCGGCCGGCCCCCGTCCCACCCGCCGCAGAGCTTCCGCCCGCCGCAGAGCTTCCGCAGAGCCGCCACAGAGCCGCCGCAGAGCCTTCCGAGGAGAACGATGACCCCCGCCCACCCGACCCGCTGGCTGCGCTGGCCGACCCCCGGCGCCCGCCTCGGCTACGGCGCCGACTACAACCCGGAACAGTGGCCGCGCGAGGTGTGGCGGGAGGACGTCCGGCTGATGCGGGAGGCCGGCGTCAACATCGTCTCGCTCGGCATATTCTCCTGGGCCCACCTCCAACCGACCTCCGACAGCTGGGACTTCGGCTGGCTCGACGAGGTGATGGACCTGCTGCACGAGCACGGCGTCGCCGTCGACCTGGCCACCGCGACGGCCTCGCCGCCGCCCTGGCTCACCACCGCCCACCCGGAGATCCTGCCGGTCACCAGGACCGGCGAGACCCTCTGGCCAGGCGCCCGCCAGCACTGGCGGCCCACCTCCCCGGTCTTCAGGGTCCACGCGCTGCGCCTGGTCACCGCGCTGGCCGAGCGCTACGCCGACCACCCGGCGCTGACCGCCTGGCACATCGGCAACGAACTCGGCTGCCACAACATCTACGACTACTCCGACGACGCCGCGGCCGCCTTCCGCGCCTGGCTGCGCGGCCGCTACGAGACGCTCGACGCGCTCAACCACGCCTGGGGCACGGCCTTCTGGTCGCAGCGCTACAGCGACTGGGCGCAGGTGCTGCCGCCGCGCCTCGCCGCCTCGCACCCCAACCCCACCCAGCAGCTCGACTTCAAGCGGTTCTCCTCGGACGCGCTCAAGGAGTACCTGCGCGCCGAACGCGAGGTGCTCCGCCGGCTCACCCCTGACGTGCCGGTGACCACCAACTTCATGGTGATGGGCGAGACGAAGGGCATGAACTACGCCGACTGGGCGGGCGAGGTCGACTTCGTCTCCAACGACCACTACGTGCGCCCGGGCCCGCAGAGCCTGGACGAGCTGTCCTTCTCCGCCAACCTGGTCGGCAACCTCGCCGGCGGCCGGCCCTGGTTCCTGATGGAGCACTCCACCAGCGCCGTCAACTGGCAGCCGGTCAACCGCGCCAAGCGGCCCGGCGAGCTGGCCCGCGACTCGCTGCTGCACCTGGCGCACGGCGCGGACGCCGTCTGCTTCTTCCAGTGGCGGCAGTCGGCGGCCGGCGCCGAGAAGTACCACTCGGCGATGGTGCCGCACGCCGGCGAGGACAGCGCCGTGTTCCGGGCGGTCGCCGAGCTCGGCCGGGTGCTGCGCGATGACCTCGCGCCGGTCGCCGGCGCCGAGCGCCGGCCGGCCCGTGCCGCCATCCTGTTCGACTGGGAGTCCTGGTGGGCCAGCGAACAGGACTCCCACCCCACGGAGTCGCTGCGCTACCGGCAGGAGGCCCTGGACTGGTACTCGGCGTTCCTCGGCCTCGGCGTGCGGGCGGACGTGGTGCCCACCGGCACCGCGCTCGACAGCTACGACGTCGTGGTGGCGCCCGTGTTGCACGTGCTGCCGGCCGAACTCGCCAAGGAGCTCACGAGCTTCGTCGAGGCCGGCGGCCACCTGGTCACCACCTACTTCTCCGGGATCGTCGACGAGAACGAACACGCCTGGCTGGGCGGCTACCCGGGGCCGCTGCGCGAGCTGCTCGGCATCCGTGTCGAGGAGTTCGGGCCGCTGCTCGACGACGAGTCGGTCGATCTCGACGACGGCACCACCGGCACCCTGTGGACGGACGAGATCACCGTCACGGACCCGGCCGAGGTCGAGGTGCTGGCCGCCTACCGCACCGGCCCGCAGGCCGGCCGCCCGGCCGTCACCAGGCGCCGGGTCCCGGGTGGCGGCTCCGCCTCGTACGTCTCGACCAGGCTCGGCGCCACGGGTCTTTCCGGGGTGCTCGGCCGGCTGCTGGCCGGGGCCGACGTCGTGGGCGAGCTGCCGGCGGCGGCCCGGGGCGAGGTCGAGCTGGCGATCCGTCACCAGGGTGGCGTCGAGTACTGGTTCCTGATCAACCGCACCGACCGCGAGGTCGAACTCCCGGACGTCACGGGCGAGCCGCTGACCGGCTCGCTCCCGCTGGCGCCGCGTGGCGTGACCGTCCTGCGGCGCACCCCGTAGGGGGCGCGAGGACGTGTCTGGCGGCGCCGAGCGGCGCCGCCGCCCCTCCGACGAAGGGACAATCCATGGTGAACAGACCCGTCAGGGCCCGCCGGGCGCTGTGCTGCCTCGGCGTGGCCGCGCTGACGGCGAGCGGCCTCGCCGCCGGCCAGGCGAGCGCGGACGAGCCGGCGGCGACCGCCGACCGCGTCACCATCCGCCCCAACCCCTCCTACCAGGGCGACGAGTTCGAGGGCTGGGGCACCAGCCTGGTCTGGTTCGCCAACGCCACAGGCGACTACCCGGACGAGGTCCGGGAGGAGCTGGCCGACCTCGTCTTCGGCGCGGACGGGCTCAACCTCAACATCGCCCGCTACAACGTCGGCGGCGGCAACGCGCCGGACGTCACCGACTACCTCAGGGCCGGCGGCGCGGTCGAGGGCTGGTGGCGCGCTCCCGAGGGCACCACCAGGGACGACGTCGACTGGTGGTCGGCCGACGACCCGGCCGACTGGAACCCGGACGCGGACGCGACCCAGCGCTGGTGGATCGACCGCGTCAAGGACGACATCGACCACTGGGAGGCGTTCAGCAACTCGCCGCCCTGGTTCATGACGGTCAGCGGCTACGTCTCCGGCGGCTTCGACTCGAGCGCCGACCAGCTGCGCACCGACTCGGTGGACGACTTCGCCGCCTACCTGGTGGGCGCCGTCGACCGGTTGGAGCGGGCGCACGGCATCGAGGTCGACACCATCGACCCCTTCAACGAGCCCAACACCCCCTACTGGGGCACCAGGTTGGGCGAGGACGGCGAGCCGGTCGGCGGGCGTCAGGAGGGCGCCCACATGGGCCCCGAGCTGCAACAGCGGGTGATCCGCGCGCTGGCCGCCGAGCTCGACTCCCGGTCCACCAGCACCGACGCGGTGATCGCGGCGATGGACGAGACCAACCCGGGGACGTTCGCCCGCAACTGGTCCGCGTACCCGAGCGAGGTGCGCGAGCTGGTCGAGCAGCTCAACGTGCACACCTACGGCACCGGTTCGCGGACCACCGTCCGCGACCTGGCCAAGGCGGCCGAGACCCCGCTGTGGATGAGCGAGGTCGAGGGCGACTGGGGCGACGGGCAGGACTTCGAGGCCATGCGGCCCGGCCTCGGCCTGGCCCGGCACATGGTGGACGACCTGCGGGAACTGGAGCCCACCGCCTGGGTGTTCTGGCAGCCGGTGGAGGACTACGACAACATGCGGCCGGGCGGCGAGTCGCCCGAGGGCGGCAACTGGGGCAGCGTCCAACTCCCGTTCAGCTGCGACGAGGGCGACACCCTGGAGACCTGCCCGATCTACACCAACCAGAAGTTCAACACCGCGCGGAACTTCACCCACTACATCAGGCCGGGCGACCACCTCGTCCAGGTGGACGACCCCGCCAGCACGGCCGCCGTCGCCGCGGACGGCCGGGGCGCCACCGTGGTGCACGTCAACGACGGCGCCGAGGCGCGCGAGGTCACCCTCGACCTCTCCGCGTTCGGCCGCGTCGCCAGGGGCGCCACCGTCACCCCGGTGGTGACCAGCGCGGACGGCGCGCTCGTCGAGCACGAGCCGATCCGGGTCACCGGCCGGTCGGCCAGCTACCAGGTGCCGGCCGACTCGGTCACCACCTTCGTCGTCGACGGGGTCTCGGGGGTGGCGCGGGACGCCGCCGCCTTCCAGCCGGGTCACGAGTACCGGCTCGGCGGCGTGCAGAGCGGCCGGGCGCTCACCGTCTCCGACGACGGCTCAGGCGTGGTGATCCGGGCCGCCGACGAGGCCCGCGACGACCAGCTGTGGCGCGTCACGCGGTCGAGCGACCGCTATGTGCTGACGAGCGCCGCCGACGGTCGCCGGCTCGCGGAGCGGGACGGCGCCCCGGTCCTGGAGCGCGACCGCGGCCGGCCCGACCGGGCGGCCCAGTGGATCGCGTCCTCGACGGGCGACGGCACCTGGACGTTCGTCAACGCGGCCACCGGCAACCTGCTGGAGGTCGGCGGCCAGGCCACGGCGGAGAACTCGCCGGTCACCACGTGGCAGCCCAACTCCGGCGCGAACCAACGCTGGTCGGTGAGCGGCTGAGTGTGGCGTTCCGGGGCGCGCATGGCGCGCGCCCCGGCGTCGCGCCCCGATTTCACCCCTTTGGGTGCGCATGGATGCCGGGCGGTTTTCCCACCGGGCGGGTGGGGAGCCAGCGGGTGGAGTGCTCGCAAGTGTCCACGGAGGGTGGCGGCAACACATGGAGACGCGCACGGAATCGAACCAGGCGATCGTGCCGGGGCTCTCGGGCGGGGAGGAACAGCCCGACTTCCCAAGGGTGTTGATGCTCGCCTGCGGAGGCACCATCGCCCGCGCGCTGGCCGTCGCCGCCCGGCTGCGGATCCCCGACCTGCTCGCCGCCGGCCCGCTGTCGTCCGGGGAGCTCGCCAAACGCGCGGAGTGCCATCCTGAGGCGCTCGACCGGCTCCTCGGCACCCTGGCGCTCGCCGGCGTGCTGGGGCGCACTGCGGACGGCGGGTACCGGCTGACCGACGAGAGCGCGGTGCTCCGCTCCGACCACCCGGCCTCGCTGCGGAACAGCGTGATGCTGCTCGCCGAGACCTACGACGACGCGTTCCGCGGCCTGCTGACCACCGTCACCAGCGGCGAGTCCGCGTTCCGCGAGGTGTTCGGGGTCTCGCTCTACGAGCACCTGACCGCGAACCCCGAGGACGAGCGCGTCTTCGACGCCGCGATGGCCGAGATGTGCCGACCGGTCGCGGCCGAGCTCGCCGCCGGCTACGACTTCTCCGGCGTCCGCACCGTCGTCGACGTCGGCGGCGGGGACGGCACCCTGCTCGGCGGGATCCTGCGGGAGCACCCGGGGCTCCGCGGGGTGTGCGTCGACCGGCCGAGCGTGTGCGAGCGGGCCGCCGCGCGGCCGCACCCGGCCGGCGACCGGATCGCGTTCCGGCCGGCCGACATCTTCACCGAGGTCCCCGCGGCCGGCGACCGCTACGTGATCAAGAACGTGCTGCACGACTGGCCGATGGAGCGGCAGGTGCGCGTGCTGACCGCGATCCGCCGGGCGATGACGACGACGCCCGGCGCCCGGCTGCTGGTGATCGAGCCGATGCTGGAGGACGAGCTCGACGCCCCGCACGCACTGGCCCAGATGGTGCTCTGCGAGGGCGGCACCCGAGGCTTCTCGGAGGCCGGCATGCGCCGGCTGCTGACCGCCGCCGGCTTCACCCCGCTGTCGGTCGGCCCGCTGGCCGGCGACCACCGGCTC
Source organism: Streptomyces mayteni (assembly GCF_054783955.1). Taxonomy (NCBI): domain Bacteria; kingdom Bacillati; phylum Actinomycetota; class Actinomycetes; order Kitasatosporales; family Streptomycetaceae; genus Streptomyces; species Streptomyces mayteni. The sequence continues at coordinate 76,385 of NZ_BAAGPR010000022.1, forward strand.
TTCGAGTGCGTCCCGAGCCCGGCGGCGGTGCCGGATCCGGCACCGGCTCTTGGGGAGGGGGCGGCTCCTGAGGAGGGGGCGGCGGGCGGCTGACGGGCCCGCCCACCCGGATGGCATCGTTGCCCAGGGGGCAACCGCCGGCATCCGAGGAGGGCGACGTGGCCGCGGCGTACGAGGCGATACCGGACGACTATCTCGACGGCTACGCGGAGATCCTCGCCGAGGTCTCCGCGACCGGCCGCCGGCTCACCAGGGACGAGCTGCGGGAGCGCCGCGCGCTGGGGGAGCGGGCGGCGCAGGAGGGGCTCGCGCTGCGCGAGTTGGTCCGGGTCCACCTGGCGGCCACCCGCGCGCTCTGGCCCGAGCTGCCAGGGGTGACCGGCGCGCTCGGCGTTCGGCAGGTGGGGCTGACCGCCGAGGGCGTGCTGGCCGCCGCCGAACAGGCCGTCGACGCGCTGGCCGAGGGGTTCGAGCGGGCGCAGCTGCTCGCGGTGCGCCGGGACGAGGCGGCGCGCCGCGAGTTCATCGACGACCTGCTGCACGGCCGTGGCGACCCGGGCAGCCTGTCCGGGCGCGCCGAGCGGTACGGGCTGCGGCTCGCGCACACCCACGCGGTGGCGGTGGCGCAGGCGGTCAACCCGTACGACGACACGCACGCGCTCACCCGACGCATGGACGACGCGCTGGTCGGCCGGTTCGGCGTCCGCGAGGTGCTGCTCACCACCAAGGACGGCCGACTGGTCTGCATCGCGCCAGGGCACCGGCCCGAGGTGCTCGAGTACTTCGCCGACCGGGTGCGGAGCGCGGTCGACGAGGAGGAGCACCGGCCGCGGATAGCGCTCGGCCGGCCGCACGCGGGCCCGGCCGGCGTCGTCCAGTCCTACGAGGAGGCGCTGAGCGCGCTCGAGCTCGCCGACCGGGCGCTGATCGGCGGCGTGGTGCTGCGCGCGGCCGAACTGCTGGTGTTCCCCGTCCTCACCAGGGACCGGCAGGCGATGGCGGACCTGGTGCGCTCGGTGCTCGGGCCGCTGTCCGCCGCGCGGGGCGGCGCCGGCCCGCTGGTGCGCACGCTCGACGTCTACTTCGGCTCCGGCTGCGTGGCGGCCGAGACCGCGAGACGGCTCTCGCTCAGCGTCCGGGCGCTGACCTACCGGCTGGAGCGGATCCACGCGCTGACGGGCTCCGACCCGGCGGATCCGCTGCAGCGCTACACGCTGCAGACCGCCGTGATCGGAGCCCGACTACTTGACTGGCCGGCCGAGGAACTGTGACCCGGCCGGCCGGTGGCCGTGAGGTGGCCGGCCCTCAGGACTCGGCGGACACCTCGATCCGCTCGGCCGGCGCGGTCGCCGCGGCCGACTCGCTCGACTCGGCGGCGAGGCCGAGCCGTTCCACGGGTGCCGCCGCGCCTCCGGTGGGGACCTCCGCGGCGCCGCGGGCCGTGAGGCCGGAGAGCAGCGCGGCGAGGTTCACACCGGTGGCCGAGTTGAGCAGCTCCATGCCCTGCGCCACGTTGTCGGCGACGGCGCGCGGGAGCCGGCCCGCGCCGTCCGTGGAGATCACCGTCATCTTGTCGATCGCGGACAGCGGCTCCGCGGCCTTGGCGACCACCTCGGGCAACACCTCGACCAGCATCTGGAGCATCGCCGCGTCCCCGTAACCGGCGAACGCCTCGGCCTTCCGCCGCATGGCCTCGGCCTCCGAGGAACCGACGGCGGCGATCGCCGCGGCCTGGGCCTCGCCCTCCAGCCGGTGCGCCTCGGCCAGCGCGGCCCGCCGCTCCCGCTCGCCCTCACCGGTGAGCCTGGCGCGCTCGGCCTCGGCGTGCGCCGCGGCCACGTCGGCCGCCCGCCTGGCCTCGGCCTCCTGCTCGGCCCGGTAGCGCTGCGCGTCCGCCGGCTTGCGCACCTCGGCGTCGAGCTGGCGGTCCGTCAACTCGGCCTGCCGGACGGCGACCTTCTCCTGCTCGGCCAGCACCTCCTGACGCCTGGCCGCCTCGGCCAGCGGCCCGGCCGCGTTGGCCTTCGCGGCGGCCGCCTCGGTCTCGACCTTGATCTCCGCCTGGCGCAGGTAGAGCGTGCGCTGCGCGACCGCGATCTCCTCCTCGGCGCGCAGTCGCGCCTGCTCGGCGGTGCGCCGGGCCACGGCCTCGGCGATGTCCGCGTCCTGCCTGGCCCGCGCCGCCTCGGGACGGCCGAGGTCGGCAAGGTAGCTGCCCTCGGCCGCGATGTCCTGGATCTGGAAGGTGTCGAGGACGAGGCCCTGCCCCGAGAGGCTCGCCTCGGCCTCCTCCGCGACCTGACCGGCGAACGCCGCCCGGTCGCGGATCACCTCCTCCACCGACATCCGCCCGACGATCGCGCGCAGCGCACCGGACAGCACCTCCTGCGTGAAGGGCACCACGCCCCCCTGCTGGCGGAGGAAGCGCTGGGCGGCCGACCTGATGGCGGTCTCGGTGCCGCCCACCTTGACGATGGCCACCCCGTCCAGATCCACCTTCACCCCGCGCAGCGTGACCGCGCCGCGGACGGCCACCGGGATGTGCCGGCTCGACAGGTCCATCACGTGCCGGTGTTGCACGAGCGGCACCACGAACACCCCGGAGCCGACCACCACCTTCTGGCCGCCCGCGTTGCGCGAGACCCGACCGGTGACGATGAACGCCTCGCTCGGCCCCGCCACCTTGTAGCGCGAGGCGACCAACAGGCCGAGCAGCAACAGGAGGACGACCACCCCCACGACGGAGACGACGACCACACTCATGACAGAGCCCCTTCTCTTCCGGATCCCCCCGGGTCTGGCCCGGATCGACCGGCGGCCGGCGGCGCTCGCGCCGCCCGGCCGCCGAGTGCGTGGCGCACGCACCCCCCGTGCGCCACGCGCCCATTCCCCCCTCTTTCCCCCCGGTTTCCCCCGTGCCCCCGTGGGGCGCCTGGACGGTCAGCGCTCGACCGAGCGCACCTCGACCGCGGTCGCGGACACGATGTCCACCACCCACACCTCGGCGCCCGCCGGCACGGCCCGCTGGCTCCGTGCCGAGTACTTGGTGCGAAGCCCCGCCACGTCGAGCAGGACCTCGCCGTAACCCCCGTCGGGTATCGGCGTGATGACCGATCCCGCGACCCCCACCAGCGTCACGTCGCGAGACGCCGCGTCCGGCTGGTCGCCCATCAGCGCCCGGCTCAGCCGCAGCACCCCCCAGGCTGCGCCGGCCCCCGCCGCCGCCCCCACCGCGGCGGCGGGCACCGGACCCATGCCGGTCGTGCCCTGGGCGATGGCGCCCACGAAGCCCAGCATGGAAAGGAAGGCGGTGGCGGCCGGCAGCGACAGCCACCCGTCCGCGCCGGCGAACCCGTCGAGAAGCCCGTCGAGCACACCGTCGAGGACGAACACCAGCCCCAGCAGCACCAATCCCCCGATGCCGAGACCGAGAAACCACCCCACCGGACTCACCTCCCCCGCAAGCCGCCTTCCGGCCTGTTGAAGGGATAGTGCCAGGAGGGTGTGACATCGCGCATTGCCGGATTCCGGCAATCTTAACGCGTTCTTAATGCCGACTGGCCGCCTCCGCACGGTGTTCGACTGGTCCACGGAGCGTCCGGCGGGCCGGGCCCGCATCGACCGGGTGTTCCAGCATGTCGTCGCCCCCCGGCGGGCGTTGGCCGAGGCCCGCCGCGCCGTGGCGGCCGGTGGCTGACGGAGGCCCAGGCCGCCACGTGGCTCGACCACCTGGCGGCCGACGCCTGACGAAAGTCAGGTCGAAACCAGACCAAAGGCGACTTACGGGCGGCCGGATCAGCCTGGTCTGCTGAGGATCAGCACGCTGTTGTGCCCCCCGAAGCCGAAGGAGTTGGTCATGGCGATGTTCACCTCAGCGGGACGCGGCCGCCCGGTCACGATGTCGAGTTCGAGCCCGGGTTCCTGGCGGCCGAGGTTGGCCGTCGGCGGGAGGCAGCGCTGTTCGATGGCCAGCACCGCGAGCCCGGCCTCGATCGCGCCGGCCGCGCCCAGGGCGTGCCCCAGCACGCTCTTGGGCGCGGTCACCGGCGGCCCACCACCGCCGAACACCCGCCGGAGCGCCAGCGCTTCGGCCCGGTCTCCCGGCGGGGTCGAGGTGCCGTGGGCGCTCACCAGGTCGACGTCGCCCGGCTCCCGCCCCGCGTCGGCCAGCGCGGCGCGGATGGCCCGCTCGGCGCCCGCGCCCTCCGGGTGGGGGGCGACCGGATGATGGGCGTCGCTGGTGGCCCCGTGCCCGAGCAGCAGGGCCCGCACGTGGGCGCCGCGCCGCCTGGCGTGTTCCTGGCGCTCGAGCACCAGCACCGCCGCGCCCTCGGAGAGCACGAAGCCGTCGTGCTCCGCGTCGAACGGCCGGGAGGCCGCGGCCGGTTCCTCGGTTCGGCGGGAGAGGGCCTGGAGTTGGGCGAAGCAGGTGGCGGTCATCCGCGAGCGGCCGGATTCCGCGCCGCCGGCCAGCACCACGTCGCAGGTCCCGGCCGCCAGCAGGGCGCGGGCCAGGCCGAGGGCGGTGGCGCCGGAGGCGCAGGCGCTTGCCACGGTGAAGCTCGGCCCGTGGGCGCCCAGGTCCAGGGCCACCTCGCCGGCCGCCATGTTGGGCACGCTGCGGGTCAGCGCGGTGGGCGAGACCCGCGTCGGGTGTCCCTGGTCGAGCCTGGCGAACTCGCGGGGATAGGTCTCCAGGCTGTTGCTGCCGGCGCCGATGGCCACCCCCACCCGCGCGGCGGCCCAGGTGTCCGGGTCCAGCTTGGCGTCCGCGACGGCCTGGCGGGCGGCGGCCAGCCCGAGCTGCGTGAAGCGGTCGAGCCGCCGGGCCAGCCTTCGGCCGTAGGCGGCGTCCGGGTCGAAGCCGTCGACCCGGCAGGAGAAGTCCACGGGGAGCCCGGCCAGTTCGGGGTCGGCGCGGGCCAGTCCGCGGCCGGCGCAGAGGGCGGCCCAGGTGGCTTCGGCGGTGGGGCCGCCCGGGGTGATCATGCCAAGGCCGGTGATGGCCGCCGCCTCAGCGTCGGGCACCGACATGGCTCACCGCCTCCATCCGCTCGTAGAGCTCCCGGAAGCGGTCCGCCATGGCCCGCAGCTGGTCCAGATGGCGGCCGAGGCGGTCGCGGGCCGCCTCGCCGGCCGGGCCGAGGTCGGTGCGGGTCATGACCCGCAGCGAGCGCACCAGCGGGAGCACCACGTGTTCGCGGTGGATGCCCAGGTGGTAGATGCCGGCCGCGGCGATCCGCAGCGCACGCTGCTGGAAGCCGGGAATGGCGGTGCCCGGCATCTGGAAGCCGCAGACGACGTCGGCCAGGGCGACGGTCGCCGCGTCGGGGGCGATGGTCAGGGCGTCCGCGAACAGGTCCCGGTAGAAGAGCATGTGCAGGTTCTCGTCGGCCGCGATCCGCGAGGCCAGCAGCTTGCCGACCGGGTCGCCGCAGCTCGCGCCGGCGTTGCGGTGGGCCTCCCGGGTGGCCAGCTCCTGCACGGTCACATAGGCCATCGCGTGCAGCACGGTGGGCTGGTCGCTGGTGTAGCCCCCGGACACCTGGCGCATCCGGCACCGTTCGAGCTCGACGGGGTCGACGGCGCGGGTGGCGTGCAGGTAGGCGCGGAGCGCGTCGGCGTGCCGGCCCTCCTCGGCGGTCCAGCGGTGCACCCAGGTGCCCCAGGCACCGTCCCGGCCGAAGCGGGTGGCGATCTCGAAGTGGTAGCTGGGCAGGTTGTCCTCGGTGAGGAGGTTCACCAGCAGCGAGTCGCGGACGGCGGGCGGCAGCGGGGACTGTTCGGGGCGCCAGGGCTCGCCGTCGAGCGGCCCGTCGAAGTCGCGGGCCGTGCTCCACGGCACGTAGGAGTGGGGCATCCAGATCTGGGCGGCGGCCAGGTGTCGGTCGAGCAGCCGGGCGACGGAGGGTTCGAGCTCCGTGAGGATGTCGCGAGCATGGCGAGAGGGAGAGGGGCTGGTCATCGAGGTCTTGCTTTCGGAAGGGTCTGATCGGCTGTCACGAACAGCCGTGGCGGATGGGGGAGTGCGAGCCCCCGGGGCGCCTCGGGTGGCGCGGCGAGCCGCAGCCGCGGGAAGCGGTCGAGCAGCCGGGGCAACAGGGTGGTCAGCTCGAGTCGGGCGAGCGCCGCCCCCAGGCAGTAGTGGACGCCCGTCCCGAAGGAGAGGTGTGGCTGGCCGGCGGCGGCCGGGTCGCGGTTGGCGGCAGGCAGCAGCAGATGCACCAACTGGTCCTTGGGCACGTGGATGCCGCCGAGCAGGCGGTCGCGGGTCGCGACCCGGCTGACGACGGCGGCCGAGGGGTTGCGGCGGATGATCTCCTCGACGGCCACCGGGATGTGTCCCGGCGTCGCCCGCGACCGGTCGGCGAACCCGGGCTCTTCGATGACGGCCCGGGCCAAGCTGGTGATGAGGGTGGCGGTGGTCTCGAAGCCGGCGACGAACAGCATCGCCGCGTTCACCGCGACGTCATAGGAGGTGAGACCGGAGGAGGAAGAAGAAGCGGAGGAAGCGCAGGCGCGGCCGGCCCAGCCGGAGAGCTGGTCGGTGCCCGGCCGGCGCAGCCGGGAGTCGACCAGCGGCAGGAAGTAGTCCTTCAGCTCCTCGGCCGCCCGGTCCGCGTCGGCGAGTTGGGCCGCGGTGGGCGAGAGCTCCTGGACGACCGAGTAGCGGCGGGCCAGCCGGGCCAGCAGGCTCGCGTCGGCCGGCGGCGCGCCCAGCCAGCGGCACATGGCGCGGGCGGGCAGCGGCTCGGCCAGCAGCGCCGTCAGGTCGGCAGGTCCTTCGCGCAGCGCCGCGGCCAGCTCGTCGAGGCACCCGTCGGTGAACTTCTCCACGGCCGGGCGAAGTTCGGCGAGGGCGGTGCGGGCGAGCCCCGGCGCGATCCCGGCGCGCACCAGGGTGTGCCGGGGCGGGTTCAGGGTGAGCAGCGAGCTGGTGAGGTCGACCAGTGAGCGGTGGTCGCGCCAGCCCGGTGTCGTGCGGTCCCGCCAGGCGGCGTCGGGCAGTTGGAAGTCCGGGTCCCGGAGTGTCTGCCGGCACTCGCGGTAGCCGGTCACCAGCAGGGACCTGAGCCAGGGCACCGGCAACACGGGCCCGAGCCTGCGGAGTTCGTCGTGGATGACGGCGGGTTCCGGGGCCTCGCGGAGCCGGAGCAGCAGCCGGGCGGCGGCCAGGGCGATGGCCGGAGAGGACACAGCAGAGGAGACAACAGCGGGGGCAGGAGAGGAGGCAGGAGCGGAGACGGCGGAGGGGCCGGCGGCGGGGTGGGCCCGGTCGGCGGGGGCCGGGTCGGTATGTGCCGGGGGCCGGGTCACGCGCATCGGAACAGCAGGGCGGCGTTCTGGCCGCCGAAGGCGGAGGACACGGTGAGGGCGCCCGGCGAATCGGGTGCGGGGCGCGGCGCCTTGGCGACCACGTCCAGGTCGAAGTCGGGGTCGAGCCGGTCGAGGTTGGCGGTCGGTGGGATCAGCCGCTCGCGCAGCGCCAGCACGGTGGTGGCCGCCTCGATCGCGCCTGAGCCGGCTCCGGCGTGGCCGAGTGCGCCCTTGGTCGCGGTCACCGGCGGCCGGTGCGGCAGCGTCCTGGCCAGCCAGCGGGCCTCGGTCGCGTCGTTGGCCACGGTGGCGGCGCCGTGCGCGTTGACGTGGCCGACGTCCGCGGGGTGCCAGCCCGCGTCGGCCAGGGCCGCCCTGGTCGCGCGCTCGCCGCCCGCGCCCTCCGGGTGCGGGGTGGTGGGGTGGTGGTTCTCGCCCGCCGCGCCGCAGCCGGCGAGCCAGGCCAGCACGGGCGCCCGGCGGGCGCGCGCGTAGCCGGGACGTTCCAGCACCAGGACGCCGGCGCCCTCCGCCACTACGAGCCCCGCCCGGTCGGCGTCGAACGGCCGGCAGGCCGCGGCCGGCTCGCCCGCCCGCCGGGAGAGGGTGCCGAGCTGGGCGAAGCCGGCGACGGTCAGCGGGTGGCGAAGCGATTCAGCACCGCCCACCACGGCCACGTCCAGGTCGCCCGAGCGCAGCAGGTCCCTGGCCACCCGCGCCGCGAGCAGGCCCGAGGCGCAGCCGGCCACCGTGGCGAAGGCGGGCCCGGTCACGCCGAGGTCGTGGGCGATCTCGGTGGCGCAGGCACTGGGCAGGGAGCGCGGCAGGGCGGTCGGCGAGATGGTCTCGGCGCGGCAGGCCAGCAGCCGCCGGTGCGCCTCGGTGACGCCGGCCAGGCTGGAACCGCCGGCGCCGACGAGGACCCCGACCCGGGCCGGGTCCCAACCGCCGGCCGGCAGGCCCGCCATGGCCAGGGCCTCGCGGGCGGCCACCAGGCCGAGCTGGGTCACCGGGTCGAGCCGCCTGGCCAGCCGCCGGCCGAGCAGCGCGTCGCCGTCGAAGCCGGGCACCGCGCAGGAGATGTCGACGGGCAGCCCGGCGAGCGCCGGGTCGCGGGTGGCCGTGGCCGCGCCGTCGCGCACCGCCCGCCAGCTCGCCCGGACCCCCACGCCGCCCGGGGTGACGAGGCCGATCCCGGTGACGGCGATCTCGCCGCCCACTACGCGCCCGCCGAGGCGGTGGCGTACCGTTCCGCCGCCGAGGCCAGCGTGCTGTCCAGGTCGACGTCGTCCACCAGCAGCCCGGTGCGTTCGGTGACGATGACGGCCAGTTCGGTCAGCGACAGCGAGTCAAGCTCGAGATCGCGGAAGGTCGCGTCGGGCCTGACCGCGTCGGCCTCGATGCCGAACTCGTCGGTCAGCAGCGTCGCAAGCAACTCGTACACCGGCACTCCCTCGCCGTTCCCTGAACCCGTCCCCCTCGCTAACGGCTGCGTGAGCGGCGGCGGTTACGCGGGTCGGGGCGGTTCAGCCGAACGGGTTGGGCGGTGGACGAGGGTGAACGGCCTTGCGCTCAGCGGCTCTCGGCCGGTACCCCCCGGCGTTCGGCCGGCGTGGCGTCGGCCGGCCCGGCGCCGTCGCGGTGCGCGTCGTCGTCCGCCTGCTCGGTGCCGAGCGAGGACTGGAGCCGCTCGCTGGCCAGCCGCATGTGCTCGGTCATGGCGCGGTCGGCGGCCTCCGGGTCGTGCTGCCGGATGGCCTCCAGGATGGTGCCGTGCTCGTGCAGGGTGCCGCTGATGGTGCCCTCGACGTCGCCCGCGCGCTCCATCCAGACCTGGAGCAGCGCCCGGATGCTGTGCAGGATGTCGTCGAGCACGGTGTTGCGGGCGATGTTCGCCGTCTCCAGGTGGAAGGCGATGTCGGCCTCGATGAAGGCCGCGACGTCGCCGCCGGCCTCCCGCATCCGCTCCAGGTGGCCGCCCAGTCTGGCCACGTCCGTCTCGTCGGCGCGCTCGGCGGCGAGCCGGGCGGACATCCGTTCCATGAAGGCGCGCACCTCGACGAGGTCCTGGGTGCGGCGCTGGCCGAGCATCAGTCCCCAGTTGATGGCGCGGGGCAGGAACTCCGAGGTGCTGGCCCGCACGTAGGAGCCGGAGCCCGGCTTGATCTCGATGATGCCGAGCACGTCGAGCGCGGAGAGCGCCCCCCGCACGCTGGAGCGCGCCACTCCCAGGGCCTCCGCGAGCTGGCGCTCGGCGGGTAGCCGGGTGCCGGGCCTGAGGTTCCCCTCGGTGAGGTGGTCGAGGAGCCGCTTGGCCACCTCGCTCACGGACGACTCACGCACGACGGGCCGCAGGAGCGAGACGAAGTCCGGTTGATCGGTTGGCGCAGTCACCCGTCAAGTACATCAGACCGGGGGTGAAGCACATCACGGGCCGTCACGCCACTCGAACCGCCCGGTACCCCAATCGGACATATAGCCTGAAAGAAGTACGAAAGATTTTGGTAAATTGGTTACCAATCCCTTTGGTAAATTGGTAACCACTGTTAACGTGAGCGTTCCCGACCCCGCCCGGTGGGGCGCGGCCCGCTCGCCGCAGCCTCCCGGAGGGTGCAAACCGCTCGGGCAAGGAATCGGACAAAGCTGTCCGAAGCACCAAGGAGTGACCCATGGGAGCCGCAGCACAGCCCCAGGACGCAGGCGCCATAGAGAGATCCGCCATCCGGAAGATCTCGGTGCGGCTCGTCCCCTTCGTGGCCCTGATGTTCTTCGTGAACTATCTGGACAGGACCGCCGTCTCCTTCGCGGAGCCCAACGGCATGGGCGACGACCTCGCGCTCACCGCGGCCCAGTTCGGCTTCGCGTCCGGCGTCTTCTTCATCGGCTACATCGCCCTCGAAGTGCCGAGCAACATGGCCCTGCACCGGTTCGGCGCCCGCCGCTGGCTCGCCAGGATCATGGTGACCTGGGGGATCGTCTCCCTCCTCTTCACCTGGGTGCAGAACAGCGAGCAGCTGTACGCGCTGCGCTTCGTCCTCGGCATCGCCGAGGCCGGCTTCTTCCCCGGCGCGATCCTCTACCTCAGCCAGTGGGTGCCCGGCCGGCACCGCACCAAGATCCTCGGGCTCTTCTACCTGGCCCAGCCGCTGACCACCGTGATCGGCGCCCCGCTCGCCGGCCTGCTGATCGAGCGCCACGGCCTGTTCGGCCTCGAGGGCTGGCGCGTGATGTTCCTCGGCGTCTCGCTGCCCGCGATCATCCTCGGCGTCGTCGCCTGGTTCTACCTGATCGACCGGCCCGCGCACGCCAAGTGGCTCACCCAGCAGGAGAAGGACTGGCTGGAGACCGAGCTGGCCGCCGAGAACGTCGGCAAGAAGGGCGCGGGCAAGGCCGAATCGCACGGTCGCGAGGCCCTGAGGACGGCCTTCACCAGCTCCCGGGTCTGGATCCTCTCGCTGATCTACTTCGGCTTCATCTACGGCCTCTACGCCCTCGCGTTCTTCCTGCCGACGATCATCAACGGCTTCCAGGAGGACTTCGACACCAACTTCAGCGTCATGGACAAGGCGCTGATCACCGCCATCCCGTACCTGCCGGCGGCCGTGGTGCTCTTCTTCTGGTCCCGCCACGCCACCCGGCACGGCACCAAGGCCTGGCACATCGCGGCCCCCGCGGTCGTCGGCGGTCTCTCCATCCCGCTCGCGCTCTACATGGACTCGCCGGCCGCCACGGTCGCCGTCATCACCGTCACCGCCTGTTCGATCTTCGCCGCCCTGCCGGTGTTCTGGTCCGTGCCGTCCCGGTTCCTCACCGGCGCGGCCGCCGCCGCCGGCATCGCCCTGATCAACACCATGGGCAACGTCGCCGGCTTCGCGGCCGGCTACGTCACCGGCTGGCTGAAGGACTTCAGCGGCGGCTACCACCTGCCGCTGTTCCTGGTCGGCGGCTTCATGATCATGTCCGGCGTGCTGATGGTCTGGCTCTCCCGCCGCCCAGGCGACGAGGCCGCCCCCCTCGACGAGCCCGACCCGTCCGCAGCGCCCCTCGCGGAGGCCCATCGATGACCCAGCTGTTCAACGACCCCGCCGCCTTCGCCGACGAGGCCCTGGAGGGCTTCGTCGCCGCCCACCGGCGGTGGGTGCGGCCGACCCCGGGCGGCGTGGTGCGCGCCGCCGCCCGGGTGCCGGGCCAGGTCGCCGTCGTCATCGGCGGCGGCAGCGGCCACTACCCGGCCTTCTCCGGTCTGGTCGGCCAGGGCCTGGCCCACGGCGCCGCCGTCGGCAACGTCTTCGCCTCCCCCTCGGCCCGCCAGGTCAGGGGGGTCGCCAGGGCGGTCGAGGCCGGCGGCGGGGTCCTCCTCACCTTCGGCAACTACGCGGGCGACGTGCTGCACTTCGGCCAGGCCGCCGAGCAGCTGGCGGCCGACGGCGTCGACGTCCGGGTGCTGCCCGTCACCGACGACGTCTCGAGCGCCGCGCCCGAGGAGGCGCACAAGCGCCGCGGGGTCGCCGGCGACCTGGTCGTCTTCAAGATCGCCGGCGCCGCCGCCGAGCGCGGCCTGCCGCTCGACGAGGTCACCCGCCTCGCCGCGCTCGCCAACGACCGCACCCGCTCCTTCGGCGTCGCCCTCAGCGGCTGCACCCTGCCGGGCGCCGACGAGCCGCTGTTCACCGTCGAGCCCGGCCGGCTCGCCCTCGGCCTCGGCATCCACGGCGAGCCCGGCATGGGCGAACGCGACGTGCCGAGCGCCGACGAGACCGCCGGGCTCCTCGTCGACACCCTGCTCGCCGAGCTGCCGGCCGGCGTCGAGGCCCCCGCGGGACAGCGCGCCGCCGTGATCCTCAACGGTCTCGGCGCCGTCAAGTACGAGGAGCTGTTCGTCGTCTACCGGCAGGTGTCCAGGCTGCTCGCCGCCGCCGGCGTCGAGGTCGTCGACCCCGAGGTCGGCGAGCTGGTCACCAGCTTCGACATGGCCGGCGTCTCGCTCACCCTCTGCTGGCTCACCGACGAGCTCGAAACCCTGTGGACCGCGCCCGCCGACGCCCCCGCCTTCCGCAAGGGCGCCGTCACCGCACCCGCCACCACCGCGGACGAGCCCGCGGCCGAGCCGGTCGACACCACCGAGGACGCCGCGCCCCTCGTCGCCGACGAGGACGGCCGCCGCGCCGCCCGCCGCACGCTCGCCGCCCTGGCCGCCGTCCGCGCCACCGTCGACGCCCACGCCGACGAGCTCGGCCGGATCGACGCCGTCGCCGGCGACGGCGACCACGGCATCGGCATGCGACGCGGCTCCCACGCCGCCCACCAGGCCGGCGCCGACGCGGTGGCCCGCGGCGCCGGCGCCGCCACCTCCCTCGACCCGGCCGCCGCGGCCTGGGCCGACCGGGCCGGCGGCACCTCGGGCGCCCTGTGGGGCGTCATCCTCGGCTCCGTCGGCTCCGCCCTCGGCGACACCGGCCGGCCCACGCCCGCCGCCGTCGCCTCCGGCGTGACCGCCGCCGCCACCGGCGTCATGCGGCTCGGCAAGGCCGAGGTCGGCGACAAGACCATGGTCGACGCCCTCGTCCCGTTCGCCGACGCCCTCGACCAGGCCGTCGCCGCCGGCGCGCCGCTGGCCGACGCCTGGGACGCCGCCGCCACCGCGGCCGAGGCCGCCGCCGCCGGCACCGCCGAACTGCTGCCCAGGATGGGCCGCGCCAGGCCGCACGCCGAGAAGAGCCTGGGCACCCCGGACGCCGGCGCCCACTCGCTCGCCCTGATCACCCGCGCCATACAGCAGACCCTCGCGACGAAGGAAGTTGACTGACGATGAGCGAGACCCCCGACCGGTCCGGCAGGCTCGACAAGCTGCGGATAGTCGTCGGCGCCGACGACGCGGGCTTCGCCTACAAGGAGGCCCTGAAGAAGGACCTGGAGGCCAGCGACCTCGTCGCCACCGTCACCGACGTCGGCGTCGACGCGGAAGGACACACCGCCTACCCCACCATCGCCATCGCCGCCGCCGAACTCGTCGCCGCCGGCAAGGCCGACCGCGCCCTGCTCGTCTGCGGCACCGGCCTCGGCGTCGCCATCAGCGCCAACAAGGTCAGGGGCATCAGGGCCGTCACCGCCCACGACTCCTTCTCCGTCGAGCGCGCCATCCTCTCCAACAACGCCCAGGTCCTCACCTTCGGCCAGCGCGTCGTCGGCCTCGAACTGGCCCGCCGGCTCGCCGCCGAGTGGCTCACCTACCGCTTCGACGCCACCTCCGCCTCCGCCGGCAAGGTCCAGGTCCTCAGCGACTACGAGAACAGCTGCGCCGGAGCCGCCTGATGCGCACCGCGCCCGCGCCCGCCGTCACCATCGGGGTCAGCCTGAAGATGTACTTCGGGCACCACCAGACCCTCAACTGGTCACGTCGCACCGCCGCGATCGCCACCCGGCACCCCGCCGTCACCACCGGCCTCGCCGAGCTGTTCGTGCTGCCCTCCTTCCCCGCGCTCGTGCCCGTCGCCAGCATCGTGGCCGGCTCGGGCGTCCGGGTCGGCGCCCAGGACCTGGCCGCCGAGGACGCGGGCCCCTACACCGGCGAGGTCAGCGGCGCCCACCTCAAGGAGATCGGCTGCGCCTACGCCGAGGTCGGCCACGCCGAGCGCCGCCGGCTCTTCGGCGAGGGCGACACGGTCGTCGCCGCCAAGACGGCGGCCGCGCTCCGCAACGGACTCACCCCGGTGCTCTGCGTCGGCGAACTCAACCAGGCCGACCCAGCCGACGCCGCCACCCGCACCGTCGCCGAACTCGCACGCCTGCTGTCCGGGCTGACCGGCCCCGTCGTCGTCGCCTACGAACCCCAGTGGGCCATCGGCGCCCCCCAGCCCGCCTCCACCGCGCACATCCGCACCGTCTGCGCCGCCCTCTCCGACTGGCTCGCCGGCCAGCCCGCACACGCCGGCAGCCGGGTCATCTACGGCGGCAGCGCAGGCCCAGGACTGCTGGCCGACCTCGGCACCGACGCCGGCGGCCTCTTCCTCGGCCGGTTCGCCCACGACCCGGCCGCCGTCGCACGGATCCTCGACGAGGCGCTCGCCCTGCACGGCGCGCCCACCGCGGAGGCGACGCTCTGATGGCCTACGGACTCAGCACCTACGCCTTCTTCTGGCGCCTCTCCTCCCGCGCCCCCCGGCCGCTGAGCATCCACGAGATGCTCGACCAGACCCACGAACTCGGCGGCCAGGTCTTCCAGATCTGCGACCACCCGCCGGTCGAGGCCCTGGACGACGCGGCGCTCGCCGCGATCCGCCGACAGGCCGACTCCGCCGGCATCGCCCTCGAACTCGGCACCCGCGGCGTACGCCCCGACCACCTGCGCCGCTACCTGACCCTCGCCGAGAAGCTGGGCGCCACCTTCGTCCGCTCCATGCTCAACACCGCGGACCACCGGCCGAGCGTCGCCGAGGCCACCGCGCTGCTCACCGAGGTCGTCCCCGAGTACGCCGCCCGCGGCGTCACCCTCGGCCTGGAGACCTACGAACAGGTGTCCACGGACGACCTGCTCGCCGTGGTGCGCGGCGTGGACAGCCCACACCTCGGGGTCTGCCTCGACCCGGGCAACAGCGTCGCCCGACTCGAACGGCCCATCGACGTCATCGACGCCACCGCGCCGTACGTCGTCAACATCCACGTCAAGGACTTCGCGTTCACCCGCCGCGACGGCTGGGTCGGCTTCACCTACGCCGGCTGCCGCCTCGGCGAGGGCCTCCTCGACTACCCGTACCTCGTCGAGACGGTGCGGCCAGAGGAGAAGGGCGTCAACCAGATCGTGGAGCACTGGCTTCCCTGGCAGGACGGCTTCGAGGAGACCGCCCGCATCGAAGCCGAATGGACCAAGCACAGCATCGGCACCCTGCTGAACAAGAATCTCCTGAGGAGCAAGTGATGGCTACCGAAGCCACGACCGCCACCGTCGCGGTCATCGGCGCCGCCGGCAAGATGGGCCAGCGCGTCTCGAACAACCTGGTCAAGAGCGACTTCGCGACGCTGTTCAGCGAGAACTCCCCCAAGGGGCAGGAGCTGCTGCGCGAGCTGGGCCGCGAGATCACCGAGGGCACCGAGGCCGCCGCCCGGGCCGACGTCGTCATCCTGGCCGTCCCCGACGTGGTCCTCGGCACCGTCTCCGAGACCCTCGTCCCGGTGATGAAGCCCGGCGCCGTCCTGCTCACCCTGGACCCGGCCGCCGCCTACGCCGGCCTGCTGACCCGCCGCGCCGACGTCCACAACGCCGTCGCCCACCCGTGCCACCCGTCGGTCTTCCTGGAGCGCACCACCAAGGAGGAGTACGCGGACACCTTCGGCGGCATCGCCGCCCCCCAGGAGGTCGTGGCCTCCTTCGAGCCGGCCACCGAGGCGGCCGACCCGGCCGCCGCCTCGGCGCACGCGCTCGCCGAGTCCGTGATCCGCACCATGTACGCGCCCGTCGTGGACGTCCACTGGGTCACCGTCAAGCAGTTGGCCGTCCTGGAGCCGACCCTCGTCGAGACCATCGCCTGCATGGTCGGCGCGCTGCTCACCGAGGCGCTGCACGAGACGGTCCACACCGTCGGCGTCCCCGAGAAGGCCGCCCGCGCGATGCTCCTCGGCCACACCCAGGTGGCCCTGGCCAACACCCTCAAGGGCGACAACCCGTTCTCCGACGCCTGCCTGATCGCTATGGACTACGGCCGCGAGTCGATCGTCCGCGACGACTGGAAGAAGGTCTTCGACGACGCGGAGCTGGACAAGGTCATCACGAGGATGCTTCGCATCAAGGAGATCAAGCGCTAACGCGCCGCTTGGCCTGACCGGACCCCGGTTCCCCCCCACCCACCCGCCCTCCCCGCGCGGGGCGCCCCCGGCCCGGCCGGCCGCCCCGCTGCCGGGGCCCTTTGTCGC
>NZ_BAAGPR010000023.1:0-92021 GCF_054783955.1 Streptomyces mayteni
CAGACATATTTGTCTTCCTAAGCCCGCTTGGCCTCCGACTTGGCGCCCGTCGGGCCGGCGGAGCCGCCAGGTGCGTCCCTCGGCGTCCACCAGCCGGCCGTCGTGACCGCCGGGGCCGGGCGCCGCGAGGCCCGCCATGGCCGCCTCGACGCCGTGCGCGGCGCCCAGCCCGGCCGGCGCGGGCGAGGTCGCGCTCGTCCACACCAGGGTGAGCGTGGCGGCGTCGGCCCGCACGAAGTTCGTGCCCGCGGCACCGTGGCGCGGCGGGAACACGGCCCAGAACGCCCCGTTCCACCACGGGCGTTCGGGGGAGAGCGCGGTCTCCGGCAGCCGACCCCGGTCGGCGAGCCCCAGGGCGCGTAACTCGGCGACGGTCGCCGCCGCAGGTGCCCGCAGCGCGCCCACGGCGCGGCCGGCCAGCGCGGCCACCCTAGCCCGGAGGGCGCCGGTCACCGCGCCGTCCAACACGGGGAACGCGGTCCGCACCCGGTCGCCGTCCCGCGCCAGGAGCCCGAAGGCCACCAACTCGTCGACCCCGTCGATCCCGTCGGCCGCGAGGCCCAGCCCCGCCCGGCGCAGCGCGGCGAGCGAGGCACCGGCGCGGGCGGCGTGCGGCAGCCGGCCGTTCTCGCCGCGGGCCACCAGCCCGTGCGAGGTCAGGAGCGCGGTCGGCGCGTAGCAGTGCGGCCCCCACCGCGCCAGGTCGACGGGGGCGGCGGTGGGCTCGGGCCGCCGGGCGGCGTCGGCGGTCATCCGGTGCACGGTAACCGACCGGCCCGCCGAGCGGTGCGTAGTAACCGGTATCTTTCCCGGCGCCAGCCGGGCCCGGCTTCTCCGCCCTGGGCATTGACGCCGGCGGATCCGGCGCCTAACGTGCCGATGCATCGGGGCGTAGTAAACGTTTTCTGGTAACCGATTTCTTTCCCCTCGACATCCCCACCCTTCCGACCACACGCATGACCCGGGAAGACTCGAAGGAGCGGAACATGAGCAGCGCGAAGAGGCGTTGGTTGCTCGGCGGCGCGGCGTTCGGCCTGGTGGCCACGCTCGCCGCCTGCGGCGGCGGAGACGGCGGGGACGACGGCGGCTCGGGCGCCGGCGCGGGCGGCGGCCCCGTCACGCTGCGGCTGTGGAGCGACAAGGGCGGCGCCGAGACCGCGGTCGCCGCCTTCAACGCGGCCCACGAGGACGTCCGGATCGAGCTGGTGAACGTGCCGGCGGCCGAGCTGGCCAACACCCTCAACAACGCGCACGCCGCCGGCGATCCGTCCGGCGCCCCCTGCCTGGCGCAGAGCGACAACCGGCAGGGCGGCATGCTGCTCGCCCAGGGTGTGATCGCCGACATCGGCGAGTATCTGGAGCCGCACGCCGACCGGTTCGCGGCCGGCGCGATCGACGCGCTGTCCATCGCCGACGTCGTCTACGGGGTGCCCAACCAGCGGCAGCCGATCTTCACCATGTTCCACGCCCCGACCTTCGAGGAGCGCGACCTGGCTTATCCCACCTCCTGGGAGGAGGCCATCGAGGTCGGCGAGCGGCTGAACGAGGACGGGATCCACATCTTCAACCTGGCCGGCGAGGACCCCTCGACCTGGATGAACATGGCCTGGCAGGCCGGCGCCCGCTGGTACTCGATCGAGGGCGACGCCTGGCGGATCGACTTCACCGACGAGGCGTCCCGCACCGCCTCCGGGATCATGCAGCGGCTGCTCGACGAGGACCTGGTCGAGCGGATCTCCTACGCCGAGTACCCGGCGATGATGCAGGAGTACGACAACGGCAGGATCGCCATGCGCCAGCTGTCCACCTGGCAGCTCAGCGGCCACCAGAGCAACGCCGACCAGACCCTGGGCGAGTGGGAGCCGGCCACCAACCTCACCGTCGGCGGCCAGTCGGCCCCGCTCTCCGCGGCCGACACCGCGGGCCTCTTCGTGCCCACCCTGTGCGAGGACCAGGAGGCCGCGGTGGAGGCCGCCGTCTGGCTGGCCACCGAGGCGGAGCCGGTCACCGCGATGGCCGATCCGGCCGAGGGCGCCGGCTGGTACCCGGCCGTGGCCGACCCCGAGCCGTTCCTCGACGCGCTGGTGCCGAACGAGCTGTTCGGCGAGTACGCGGCCGAGACCGTCCCGGTGGTCCAGGAGTCGGACGACTACGCGGAGGGCTGGATCTACGGCCCCAACTCCCGGGCCATGTACGAGGAGTTGGCCGACCAGTGGGGCAAGGCGATGAACGGTGAGATCACCGTCGAGTCGATCCTCGACCACATGCAGGAGTGGACGGTGAACGACCTCAGGCAGCAGGGCGTGAACGTCGTCGAGTAGCCGCCGGCTCAGCTCACCCCACCCCACGCAACGTCAGGAACCCTCCAGATGTCCCTCACCGCCACCAGGGCGGAGCCGACCGGGGCCGCGGCCACCCGCCGCGGCCCGGGCCGCGGCCTCCGCCGGACGTCACGCTGGCACACGCTCCGCGCGCTCAAGGGCGCCGCCTTCGCCGCCCCCTTCGTCGTCGGCTTCCTCTTCGTCTTCGTGGTCCCGGTCGGCTACGCGGTCTACGAGAGCCTGTTCAGCGAACGCAGCTCCGGCCTCGGCATCGGCGGCCAGGAACGGGTCTTCGTCGGCTTCGACAACTTCAGCCGGGGCCTCCAGGACGGCGCCTTCTGGGCCTCGGTCGGCCGGGTGCTGGTCTTCGCCTGCTTCCAGATCCCGCTGATGCTCTCCCTCGCCCTCGGCATGGCGCTGCTCCTCGACCAGATCGCCACCAGGACGGCGCACCGCTTCCGGCTGGCGTTCCTGGTGCCGTACATGATCCCCGGCATCGTGGCCGCGCTGATGTGGATGTATCTCTACAGCCCCCGGCTGGGACCGCTCACCGGCGCCCTCGAACTCGTCGGCGTCGACGCCGACTTCTACGCCTCCGAGATGCTCTGGGTCTCCATGGGCAATCTGCTGACCTGGCACGGCGTCGGCTACAACATGCTGATCATCTACGGCGCCCTGCGCGCCGTGCCCCGCGAGGTGTTCGACGCCGCCCGCGTCGACGGCGCGGGCGAGCTGCGCATCGCCTGGTCGATCAAGGTGCCCTTCGTGCGCGGCGCCCTGGTGCTCACCGGGATGCTCGCCATCATCGGCATGCTGCAGATCTTCAACGAGCCGCTGCTCTTCCGGCAGGTCGCCCCCGAGACGGTCACCAAGAGCTACACGCCGATCATGCTCATCTACTACCAGGCGTTCGACAGCAACGACTACGGCTACGCGGCCGCGCTCTCGGTGATCCTCGCGCTGATCGTCGGCGCGATCTCCTTCCTCTTCTACCGCTTCACGAACAGGCCTCCGTCATGACCGCGATCCGCCGCCGGCCCGAGCCGGGCGAAGAACTCCCCGTCGGCAGCCGGCAGTCCAGGCTCTCCCGGATCCTGGTGCTGGTCGGCCTCGGCGCCCTGGTGCTCTACTCGATCGCCCCCGTGTGGTGGCTGGTGGTCTCCGCCACCAAGGACCAGCGCGACCTGCTCTACACCAACGGCCTCTGGTTCGGGGACTTCAACCTGTTCCAGAACATCGAGCAGGTGCTGGAGTACAACGACGGCATCTACCTGCGCTGGCTGTTCAACTCGCTGCTGTACGCCACCGTCGGCGGCCTGGTGGGCACCCTGATCGCCCTGGCCGCCGGCTACGCGATCTCCCGCTTCCAGTTCCCCGGGCGCGGCCTGCTGCTCGGCGCGGTGATCGGCTCGTTCCTGATCCCGTACGCCATGCTGACCATGCCGCTCTACCTGCTCTTCTCGCGGATCGGCCTGGTCGACTCGGTCTGGGCGGTGCTGATCCCGTCGTTCATCAGCCCGTTCTCCGTCTACCTGGCCAAGGTCTACACGGACGGCGCGGTGCCGGAGGAGATCATCGAGGCGGCCCGCATCGACGGGGCCGGCGAGCTGCGGATCTTCTTCCAGATCGTGGTCCGGCTGATGTCGACCGGCGGCGCGACCGTGTTCCTGCTCTCCTTCGTGCAGAACTGGAACCAGTTCTTCCTGCCCCTCACCATGCTGCGCGGCGAGGACAAGTGGAGCCTCAACCTGGGCCTCTACTTCTGGAACAGCAAGCGCGTCGAGGCCGGCGTCGACCTCACCGCGCTGGTGCTGACCGGGGCCCTGCTCTCGGTGATCCCGCTGGTGATCTTCATGGTCGCGATGCAGCGCTACTGGCGCACCGGCGTCACCCTCGGCGCCCTCAAGTGACCGCCCGCCAGGCGGCCCAGGGGTCAGCGCGGCCCGGGCGACGGGGGAGCGGTGGAGCCGCGGACCACCACGTGGGTGCTCAGCCGCGTGCGGTCCTCGGCGCCGCCCACCCCGTCCCGCCGGTCGAGCACCAGCCGGGCCGCGGTGCGCCCGAGCTCCTGGTAGGGCACGTGCACCGTGGTCAGCCTCGGCGTCAGCTCGTTGGCCATCGGGATGTCGTCGTAGCCCACCAGGGACACGTCGTCCGGCACCCGGAGACCGGCCTCCCGCAGCGCCTCCAGCGCGCCGAACGCCACCATGTCGGTGGCCGCGAACACGGCGGTGAACGCCACCTGTTCGCGCAGCGCCTCGCGCACCGCGCGCAGCCCGGCGTCCCGCTGGAACAGGCCCTCGCGCTCCAGCGCGGGATCGGCCGCCACCCGGTAGTCGGCCAGCGCCCTGCGGTAGCCGGCGAGCCGGCCGTCCGCGGTGGACTGGCCGTCCTGGGCCCCGACGAAGAGGATCCGGCGGTGGCCGAGCGACAGCAGGTGCGCGGTGGCCCCGTAGGCGCCGCCCTCGTTGTCGTACTCGACGACGGTCGCCGGCAGGTCGTCGGCGAGCGGCGGCCGGCCGCAGAGCACGAGTCGCGAGCCGACGCTGTCCAGCGAGCGGGCGAACCGGCTCATCCGCTCGCGGTACTCGGCGGTGTACTGGATGCCGCCCACCAGGATGACGGCGGCCGCGTGCTGCTCCCGCATCAGGTTGACCACCGCGAGCTCCCGCTGCCGGTCGCCCTGCGTGGTGCACACCAGGCACAGCCGGCCCCGGCGCGCCGCCTCCTGCTCGACGCCGGCGCCGATCTGCGCGAAGGCGCTCCAGGTGATGTCGTCGAGCACCAGCGCGATGGTCTCCACGCCCGTGCCGGCCAGCGCCTTGGCGTGCGCGTTGGCCACGTAGTCGAGTTGCCGCACGGCGCGCAGCACCTTGGCCCGGGTCGTGTGCGTCACCGGGTAGTTGTCGGCGAGCACCCGGGAGACGGTCGCCACCGAGACCCCGGCCTGCCTGGCCACGTCCCGGATGGTGCTGCGGCGGGCGGGGGCGCCGGCGCCCGAT
The DNA here is from genome assembly GCF_054783955.1 of Streptomyces mayteni. NCBI lineage: Bacteria > Bacillati > Actinomycetota > Actinomycetes > Kitasatosporales > Streptomycetaceae > Streptomyces > Streptomyces mayteni. The sequence goes on from NZ_BAAGPR010000023.1 coordinate 5,324, forward strand.
CCGCCGTGTCCTTCGTGCACGCCGCGCGCGGTCGACGCAGAAACCGGCTTCCCCGGTCCAGTGGTTGCCACGCGCCCACGTTACCTTGACTTGCCCTTTCCCAGCCGCCGACGATGCGCAGGTCTTCAGTAAACGGTTACTGCCATTCCAACTCTCACCACGGAGGACTTGTGGAGCACCCACAGCCGAAGGCCGCCCTCGCCATGGCGGCCGACCTGCCGGGGCGCCTGTTCAGCCCCGCGCAGTGGGCCCGGCTGCGGAAGCTGGCCGAGCTGGGCGAGGGCACGGTGCTCACCGAGTTCCACTCGCCGGCCGCCCGCGCCGCGCTGGCCGAGACCGAGGTGCTGATCACCGGCTGGGGCAGCCCGGTGCTGGACGCGGCGGCGCTGGACGCGGCGCCCCGGCTGCGCGCCGTGCTGCACGCGGCGGGCTCGGTGAAGAGCCATGTGTCGCCCGAGTGCTGGCGGCGCGGGATTCCGGTCACCACGGCGGCCGGCGCCAACGCCGAGCCGGTGGCCGAGTACACCCTGGCCATGATCCTGCTGGCGCTCAAGCGGATCAGGGCGGCCACCGCCCGCTACCGCGAGCGGCGCCGCTACGTGGACGTGCTGCGGGAGTTCCCCGGCGTCGGCAACCACGGGCGGCGGGTCGGCCTGGTCGGCGCCTCCAGGATCGGCCGCCGGGTCGTGGAGCTGCTGCGCCCGTTCTCCCTGGACGTGGCGCTCGCCGACCCCTACCTGACGGAGGCCGAGGCGCGCGCGCTCGGCGTGCGGCTGCTGCCGCTCGACGCGCTGCTCGGTGAGTGCGACCTGGTGAGCCTGCACGCGCCGGCCATCCCGGAGACCCGGGAGATGATCGACCGGCGCCGGCTCGCCCTGCTCCGGGACGGCGCGGTCCTGGTGAACACGGCGCGCGGCTCGCTGGTCGAACAGGACGCGCTGGTGGCCGAGTTGGTCTCCGGGCGGATCGAGGCCGTGCTGGACGTCACGGAACCCGAGGTGCTGTCGCCCGACTCGCCGCTGTACACCCTGGAGAACGTCTGGCTCACTCCGCACCTCGCCGGGGCCCAGGGCGGTGAGGTGCACCGGCTCGCGGAGGTGGTGTTGGACGAACTGGCGCGGCTCAACGAGGGGGCGCCGCTGCTCAACGTGGTCCTGGCGGCCGATCTGGACCGGATGGCCTGACGGCGCCGCCACGCGCGCGGCGGACGCCACATGACGAAGGCAAGGAGTTCGCCACTCCTTGCCACTCTCAACGTATAGCGCACCGGGGGCCTTGCGGCAAGACCCCGTCCGTGCCGCAGAATCTCCGGCCGAAGCCACACCACGGCACCGAACGGGGGATTCCTGATGATCGACGTGATCGACGTGATCGTCGTAGGCGGCGGACCGACCGGCCTGATGCTGGCCGCCGAGTTGCGGCTGCACGGCGTGCGGGTGGTCGTGCTGGAGCGGGAGACGGAGCCGACCGGGTACGTCCGCTCGCTCGGCCTGCACGTGCGCAGCATCGAGGTGATGGACCAGCGAGGTCTGTTGGAGCGGTTCCTCGCGTACGGCGGGCGGTACCCGGCCGGCGGTTTCTTCGCCGGCATCGAGAAGCCCAGTCCCGTGCGGCTGGACACCGCCCATCCCTACGTCCTCGCGATCCGGCAGCCCGCCACGGACCGCCTGTTGGAGGAGCGCGCCGTCGAGCTGGGCGCCGAGATCCGGCGCGGCCACGAGCTGGTCGGGCTGAGCCAGGACGAGCACGGAGTGACCGTCGAACTGGCCAATGGGGGTCCCCCCGACAATGAGGGCGTAGCCGTCGGGGGAGGGGGCAGCCGGCTGCGCGCGCGGTACGTCGTCGGCTGTGACGGCGGCCGCAGCACGGTGCGCAGGCTGCTCGGCGTCGGCTTCCCCGGCGAGCCCACCAGGGTGGACACGCTGCTGGGCGAGATGGAGGTGGGCGTGGCGCCGGAGACGGTGGCCGCCGTGGTGGCCGAGGTCCGAAAGACCAACAAGCGGTTCGGCGTCGGCCCCTTCGGGGACGACGTGTACCGCGTCGTCGTGCCCGCCGAGGCGGTGGCCGAGGACCGTTCGGTCCCACCCACCATCGAGGAGTTCAGGCGGCAGCTGCGGGTCTTCGCCGGCACCGACTTCGGCGTGCACTCGCCGCGCTGGCTGTCCCGGTTCGGGGACGCCACCCGGCTGGCCGAGCGCTACCGGGTCGGGCGGGTGCTGCTCGCCGGCGACGCGGCGCACATCCACCCACCGACGGGTGGGCAGGGCCTCAACCTCGGCATCCAGGACGCGTTCAACCTCGGCTGGAAACTGGCCGCCGAGGTCGGCGGCTGGGCGCCGGCGGGGCTGCTGGACAGCTACCACACCGAACGGCACCCGGTGGCCGCAGACGTGCTGGACATCACCCGCGCGCAGCTCGAGCTGTTGTCCCCCGAGCCGGGGCCCCGGTCGGTGCGTCGGCTGCTGTCGGAGCTGATGGACTTCGAGGACGTCCACCGGTACCTGATCGAGAAGGTCACCGCGATCGGGGTCCGCTACGACTTCGGCGAGGGGCACGAGCTGCTCGGCCGGCGGATGCGGGACGTGCGGCTGGGGCGTGGGCGCCTCTACGAACTGACGTGCGGCGGCCGGGGGTTGCTGCTCGACCAGACCGGCCGGCTCTCCGTGGCGGGCTGGGCCGGCCGGGTCGACCACGTGGTGGACGTCGGCGAGGACCTGGACGTCCCCGCGGTACTGCTGCGGCCGGACGGGCACGTGGCGTGGGTCGGCGACGACCAACGGGAACTGCTCGACCGGCTGCCGAGATGGTTCGGCGCCCGCGACGCCGCCGGGCACCGTCAGCCGGCGAGCGGGTTCGGGAGGGCGAACCCGGCGTAGTTCGCGGCGAGTTCGGCCGCCGCGTGGCGCGAGTCGGCGATCCTGTGCAGCTGGGCGAGTTGCAGGCGAGTGGCGAACGGGTCCTGGTCCGGGGCCAGATGGAGCGTCGAGGTCATGAAGTTCGAGAAGTGCTGGGCCCGCCACACCGCCGCGAGCCGGGTGGCCGAGTAGGCGTCGAGCGGCTCGGTCGAGCCGTCGTCGTGCAACCGGCCGAAGGCCCTGGCGAGTTCGACGACGTCGGCGACGGCGAGGTTGAGGCCCTTGGCGCCGGTCGGGGGCACGATGTGCGCGGCGTCGCCGGCCAGGAAGAGCCGGCCGTGGCGCATCGGCTCGGTGACCGAACTCCGCATCGGCAGCACCGATCTGGCGGTGATCGGGCCGGTGCGCAGCCGCCAGTCGCCGACCGTCTCGAAGCGGCTGGCGAGCTCGGCCCAGATCTCCGCGTCCGACCAGTCGGCGGGGTCGGTCCCGTTGGGCACCTGGAGGTAGAGCCGACTAACGCGGGGGGAACGCATGCTGGCCAGCGCGAAGCCACGCGGCGAGTGGGCGTAGATCAGCTCGTCGGAGGACGGCGGCACGTCGGCCAGTATTCCGAACCACGAGTAGGGGTACCCGCGTTCGACGACGCGCCGGGCGTCGGGCGGCGGAACGGTCCTGGTGACGCCGTGGAAGCCGTCGCAGCCCACCACGTAGTCGCAGGCGAGCCGGGCGTCGACGCCGTCGTGCCGGTAGTGGACGACCGGCCGGGCGGTGTCGGCGCCCTCGACCGCGGTGACCGTGGCCTCGAACAACAGCGGTGGCCCCTCGGTGAGTTGCAGGGATATCAGGTCCCTGACGACCTCGGTCTGGGCGTAGACCGTCACCCGCCGACCGCCGGTGAGCGTCGGGAGGTCGACGCGGTACGCCCGGCCGTCGAAGCGCAGCTCTATCCCGTCGTGGACCAGGCCCTCGCGGTCCATCCGCTCGCCCGCCCCGCAGGCGCGCAGCACGTCGACCGTGCCCTGTTCCAGGATTCCGGCGCGCTGCCGCCGCTCCACATAGCCGCGGTCCCGGCTCTCCAGGACCACGCAGGCGACGCCCCGCGCGTGCAGCAGCCGCGCCAGCAGCAGCCCGGCGGGGCCGCCGCCCACGATGCCGACCGTCGTCTCCGTGGCTCTCACTCCTCGCCCCTTCCGACGTCCCGCAGCACCCGGTCGGCGACGGCGAACGCGGCGTTCGCCGCGGGCACTCCGCAGTAGATCGCCGACTGGAGCAGCACCTCCCCGATCTCCTCGGGGGTCAGCCCGTTGCGCAGTGCCGCGCGCACGTGCAGGGCCAGCTCCTCGAGGTGGCCGCCGGCCACCAGCGCGGTGAGCGTGACGCAGCTGCGGGTGTGGCGGCTGAGCCCGGGCCTGGTCCAGATCTCGCCCCACGCGTAGCGGGTGATCAGGTCCTGGAACGGGGCGGTCAGGGGCGTGGCGCGGGCCAGCGCCCGGTCGACGTGGGCGTCGCCGAGCACCGCGCGCCGCACGGCGAGCCCGGCGGCGTGCCGCCCGGCGTCGTCGGCGGCTCCCAGGTGGTCGAGGAGCGCGGCGAGCACGGCGGCCGGTCGTTCGAGGTGGGCGAGGTGGGCGGCGCCGGCGAGCTCGGTGAGGCTCGCGCCCGGGATGCCGTCGGCGAGTTCCCTGGCGTGCGCGGGCGGGGTGGCCGGGTCGTCGCGGCCGGCGATCACGAGGGTGGGCGCGGTGACGGAGGACAGCCGGTCGCGCAGGTCGAGGTCGGCGAGGGCGGCGCAGCAGGCCGCGTAGCCGGCGGGGTCGACCGCGCGCAGGTCGGTGAGGAGCGCGGCCAGGCGCGGCGGGTCGGCGGAGTCTGGCGAGAACCAGGTGTCCCGGCGGCTCGGCACCAGGGCCTCGGTGCCTGCGGCCCGCACCGTGGCCGCCCTGGCGTGCCAGGCGTCGGGCGGGCCGAAGTGGGCGGAGGTGCAGAGCAGCGTGAGCGAGGCGACGCGCTCGGGGTGGTCGGCGGCGAGCTGGAGGCCGATGGCGCCGCCGAGCGAGACGCCGGCGTAGCGGAAGGAGTCCCAGCCCTGGGCGTCGGCCAGCGCCAGCACCAGGTCGGCGAGGCCGGCGACGGTCTCCGGCGCCCGGCCGGGGTCGGCGGGCCGGCCGTGGCCAGGCAGGTCGAAGCGGAGCACCCGGTGGTCGCGGGCCAGCGCGGGGAGTTGGGGGGCCCAGACGGCGAGCGAGGTGCCGAGCGCGGGGCCCAGGATCAGCGGTCGGCCGTCGGGCGGCCCGTCAAGCCGGTGGTGGAGCGGCACTGTCGTCCTTCCGGTGGTCGCGCAGCGCGCGGTCGGTCAACGCGCCGGCCGAGCCGGTGTAGCGGGTGGGGTCGGTGAGTTCGTGCAGCCGCGCCTCGGTGAGGGGCGTGGTGGCGCGCAGCGCCTCGGCCAGCGTGGTGCCCTCCTCGGTGACCCGGCGGGTCGCGTCGCGCAGCAGCCGCCGCGCCGCGTCCCGGCCGAGCTCCGGGGTGAGCGCGAGGGCCAGCCGCTCGCTGACCAGCAGGCCGCCGGTCAGGCGGAGGTTCTCCCGCATCCGGTCGGGGCGCACGGTCAGCCGCTCGACGAGCTCGGCGGCGTTGGCCGCGGCGCCGCCGGCCAGCCGCAACAGCTCGCGCAGCGGCTGCCATTCGGCGTGCCAGGCGCCGGCCGGGCGTTCGTCCTCGGCGGCCAGCGCGCCGAGCAGCACGGCGGCGAGCGCCGGCGCCTGCCGGGCGGCGGCGGCGATCAGCGTGGCCAGCACGGGGTTGCTCTTGTGCGGCATGGCGGACGAGCCGCCCCCCGCCCTCTCGACCAGTTCGCCGATCTCGGTCCTGGCGAGGACCAGCACGTCGGCGGCGATCTTGCCGAGGGCGCCGGTCACCAGGGCGAGCGCGGCGCCGAGTTCGGCGACCGGGGCGCGCAACGCGTGCCAGGGCAGGGCGGGTTCGGCCAGGCCGAGCTCCCGGGCGTAGTCGTGGAGCAGCGGAAGGCCGGCGTCGGCCTCGGCCGGGGACAGCTCGGTGAAGGAGGCCAGCGTGCCGGCCGCGCCCCCGAGTTGGGCCGGCAGCGGGAGGCCGGCCAGCCGGCCGCGGGCGCCGGTCAGCTGGCCGAGCCAGCCGGCCGCCTTGAGCCCGAAGGTGGTCGGTACCGCGTGCTGGGTGAGGGTGCGTGCCGCCATCGGGGTGTCCCGGTGGGCGGCGGCCAGCGCGGCCAGGCCGGCGGCGGCCCGGTCCAGGTCGGCGAGGATCGACCGCCGGGCGCGCGCGGCGACCAGCATCGCCGCGGTGTCCAGGATGTCCTGGCTGGTCGCGCCCCGGTGCACGGCGTCGGTGCCGGCCCGCCTGGTCAGCTCGGCGACCAGCGGGATCACCGGGTTGCCGCTGGCGCGGGCGCGGAGCGCCAGCTCCCGGACGTCGAACGACCCGACGCGGGCCGCGGCCGTGATCGCCTCGGCCGCCTCGGCGGGGATCAGCCCGCGGGCGGCCTGTGCCCTGGCGAGCGCGGCCTCGGCGTCCAGCATGGCCGCCAGGAACGCCACGTCCCCGGTGGCCGCCTCGGCGGGCGAGCCGACGCTGCCGGGGGTGAGCAGGCCGAACTCGCCCACGAAACCGGGAAGTTCGGGGGATGCCGAGGCGGAGGGGGTGTCAGCGGAACTCAAGGAAGACCGTCTCCTCCTCGCCCTGCAACCGGATGTCGAGGCGGTACGTGGCGTGCGCCCCGGACGTCGCGATCAGCGTCCGCCGCCGCTCGGCGGGCAGCGCGGCCAGCAGCGGGTCGTCGGCGTGCGCCGCGGCGTCCTCCGGGAAGTAGAGGCGGGTGAACAGGTGGTGCGTCAGGCCGCGGGCGAAGACGCAGAGGCTGAGATAGGGCGCGTGTCGGGGCCGCGCGCCGGGGCGCAGGGTGCGCGCGGACCAGCGTCCTTCGGCGTCGGTCGGGACCCGGCCCCAGCCGGTGAAGTCGGCCGCGTGCCGGCCGAGGAAGCCGCCGGTGACCTCGTCCCGGCGCAACGACCCGGGGGTGGACGGCAGTTCGCCGCGCTCGTCGGGGCCCCACAGCTCCAGCAGGGCGTCCGGCACCGGCGCGCCCGCGCCGTCCAGCACCCGGCCGTGCACGGTGACGGCGGCCGGGTGGCCGGGCGGTGCGAGGTCGCCGCCGCCGGGGAACGGCAGGGCGTAGCCGAAGAACGGGCCGACGGTGTGCGAGGGGGTGCGGGAGGGGGAGTGCGACATCAGCGGCCCTCCTCGATCCAGGTGGCGGACGGCCCGTCGAGCACGACGTCCCAGCGGTAGCCGAGCGACCACTCGGGCTTGGACAGCTCGTGGTCGTAGGCGGCGACCAGGCGCTGCCGCGCCGACTCGTCGGTGACGGACCGCAGGATCGGGTCGTGCCGGAAGAGCGGGTCGCCTGGGAAGTACATCTGGGTGACCAGGCGTTGGGTGAACGCCGTGCCGAAGACGGAGAAGTGCAGGTGCGCCGGGCGCCAGGCGTTGTCGTGGTTGCGCCAGGGGTAGGCGCCTGGCTTGACGGTGGTGAAGTGGTAGCGGCCCTCGTCGTCGGTGAGGGTGCGGCCCACGCCGGTGAAGTGGGGGTCGAGCGGCGCCGGATGCTGGTCGCGCTGGTGGGCGTAGCGGCCGGAGGCGTTGGCCTGCCAGAGCTCGATCAGCTGGCCGCGCACCGGGTGCCCCGCGCCGTCGAGCAGCCGTCCCGAGACGGTGATCCGCTCGCCGAGCGGCTCGCCGCCGTGCTGCCTGGTCAGGTCGTTGTCGAGGTCGGTGACGTCGGTGTGCCCGAACACCGGGCCGTGCAGCTCGACCAGCTCCGGGTCGCCGCCCTCGACGGCGACCAGTGGCCTGGTGGGGTGCCGGAACGTGCTGCTGCGGTAGGGGCGGTAGTCGCGCGGCGGGTGGTCGGCGGCCGGGGCGCCGGCCGCCCTGGCCCGCAGGTAGGCCGCCTCCTGGTCGGCCATCTCGCGGTCGATGTCCCGTTGGGTGAGGACCATGCGAAGCTCCAGTGAGTGGGGGTCAGCGCTCCAGGACCAGGGCGAGGCCCTGGCCGACGCCCACACAGAGCGCGGCGACGCCGGTGCCGGAGCCGTGGGCGGCGAGCTGGTGGGCGACCGCGCCGGCGATGCGGGCGCCCGAGGCGCCCAGCGGGTGCCCGATGGCGAGGGCGCCGCCGCGCGGGTTGACGATGTCGGGGTCGAGGTCGGGGAGTTCGGCCAGGCAGCCGAGGGCCTGGGCGGCGAACGCCTCGTTCAGCTCGACGACGCGGAGGTCGGCGAGCCGCCGCTCGGCGCGCGCCAGGGCGCGGCCGATCGCGGCCACCGGGCCGAGGCCGTAGTACGGCGGGTCGATGCCGGTGACGGCGGAGGCGCGGATCCTGGCCAGCGGCTCCCGGCCGGTCGCGGCGAGGCCGGCCGCGTCGGCGATCAGCAGCGCCGCCGCGCCGTCGTTGAGCGGCGACGAGTTGGCCGCGGTCACCGTGCCGCCGTCCCGGAAGGCGGGCTTCAGCCGGGCCAGCGCCTCCGGCGTCGAACCGTCCCTGATCGACTCGTCCCTGGCGAGCTCGGCGCCCGGGTAGGGGACGGTCTCGGCGGCGTAGCCGCCGCCGCGCCACGCCGCGGCGGCCTTGGCGTGGCTGGCCAGCGCGAACGCGTCCTGCGCGGCCCTGCCGATGCCGTGCTTGTCGGCGATCAGCTCGGCGCCCTCGCCGAGCGGCACCGTCCACTCGGGCCGCATCCGGCTGTTGACCATCCGCCAGCCCAGCGTGGTGGAGTGGAGCTCCTGGTGGCCGGCCGGGAAGGGGCGGTCCGGCTTGGGCAGCACCCAGGGGGCGCGGCTCATCGACTCCACGCCGCCGGCGATCACCACCGAGGCGTCGCCCGCCGCGACCGCCCTGGCCGCCTGGATCACCGCCTCGAGACCCGAGCCGCAGAGCCGGTTGACCGTGGCCCCCGGCACGCTGGTGGGCAGCCCGGCGAGCAGCGCCGCCATCCGGCCGACGTTCCGGTTCTCCTCGCCGGCTCCGTTGGCGTTGCCCAGCACCACGTCGCCCACCAGCTCGGGGTCGAGCGCGGGGCTGCGGTCGAGCAGCGCCCGGACGACGTGCGCGGCCAGGTCGTCGGGGCGCACCGCGGCGTAGCCGCCGCCGTACCGGCCGACGGGGGTGCGGACGGCGTCCACCACGTAGACCTCGTGGCTGTTCAACGGGCCTCCTCGGGGCGGGACTTCAGGGCGCGCAGGGTGGCCAGCTCGGCGGCCGTGGGTGGCGCGGTGGTGGTGACGTGCGCGGCGCCGCGCAGCGGCCAGCCGGTGGCGGCGCGCACCCGCTCCTCGGTGACGCCCGGGTGCAGCTCGGCGAGCACCAGCTCGGCCGTCGCCGGGTCGGGCCGCAGCACGCCGAGGTCGGTGATGACGGCGACCGGGCCCCGGCCGGGCAGGCCGAGCCTGGCGCGGTCGCCGGGGCCAGAGCCGTGGCCGAGGGTGGTGACGAAGTCGAGGCGGTCCACCAGTTGGCGCGGCGAGTGGCGGACCACGAGCAGCACCCGGCCGCAGCTGGCGGCGATCTCGGGGGCGCCGCCCGCGCCGGGCAGCCGGCCGGCCGGGCGCCCGGAACCCCGGTCGATCAGCGTGGTGTTGACGTTGCCGAACCGGTCGAGCTGGGCGGCGCCGAGGAAGCCGACGTCGATCCGGCCGCCCTGGAGCCAGTAGTTGAACATCTCGGGCACCGACACCACCGCGTCGGCGGTGTCGGCCAGCTCGCCGTCCCCGATGGAGAGCGGCAGCCTGGTGGGCTTGGCGCCGATCGCCCCCGACTCGTAGATCAGCACCAGCCCCGGCTCGGTGGTGCGGCGGGCGAGGTTGGCGGCGGTGCTCGGCAGCCCGATGCCGACGAAGCAGGTGCGGGCCCCGGCCAGCGCCCGGGCGGCGTTGACCTCCATCAGCTCGTCGGGGGTGGCCTCGGCGGCCTGGGTGGCGGGGTCGGCGAGGCTCATCGGCGCACCGCCCCCGCCCGGCCGAGAACCTCCGCGTCGAGCCAGGCGGTGAACGCGGCTCGGTCCCGGGAGACGGCGTCCCAGGCGCGGTAGTACGCGTTGTCCCGGGTCGAGTAGCCGGCGGCGTAGGACGGGTGGGCCCCGCCTGGCACCTCGGCCACCGCGTCCACCACCCAGGTCGGCAGCGTCAACCCGCCGGGGACCGGGGTGAGTTCGTCCACGATCTCCTCGACGGTGACCAGCACCCGGCGGGCCGCGAGCGCGGCCTCCTTCTGCACCCCGGTGAGCCCCCAGAGCTGCACGTTGCCCTCCCGGTCGGCGCGTTGGGCGTGGATCACGGCGACGTCCGGGTTGAGCGCGGCGACCGCCGCCAGCTCCTCGCCGGTGAACGGGCAGCGCACGGTGGTGATGGTGTCGCTCCTGGACGGCATGTCGCTGCCCAGATAGCCGCGGAGCACCGCGAACGGCAGCCCGGCGGCCCCGGCGACGTAGCGGTTCGCCATCCCGGCGTGGCTGTGCTCGTCCAGCGCGAGGGGGCGGGGCCAGCCGTGCTCCACCGCGTCCCGGAAGCGGTGCAGCGAGCCGACGCCCGGGTTGCCGCCCCAGGAGAAGACCAGCTTCGCCACCAGGCCGGCGCCGATCAGCTGGTCGTAGATCACGTCCGGCGTCATCCGGGCGAGCGTCAGGTCGGTGATCCCCTGCCGGATCACCTCGTGTGCGGCGGCGAAGGGGATCAGATGGGTGAAGCCCTCCATCGCCACGGTGTCGCCGTCGTGGATCAACTCCCCGACGGCCTCCCGGAGGTCACGGATGTCAGCCATGTCGTTGACGGCCTCCCGGCTGCGCGCATACTGTGTTCGTGTAGTGAACTTAAGTTCATCGACGTCCTCGGTCCGAGTCTGCGTCCGGGCCCGACGCGCTGTCAATGGCCGGTACGAGTACGGTTTCGCCCGAACGTCCGCACATCGCGCGGCTCAGCGCACGCGCGTGGGAGAGCACATGACCCGTCCGGCCGCCCCGCCCGCCCCCGCCGCGCCCGTCCCCGGCGACCCACCGCCCGAGGCGGTGGCCCCGCTGATCCGCGGGCTCGCCGTCCTGCGCCGGCTGGCCGAGGCCCACGGCCGGCTGAGCGTCGGCGACCTGGTGCGCGCCACCGGTCTCGCCCGCTCCACGGTGGACCGCACCCTCAGCACCCTGGCCCGGCTCGGCCACGTGCGGCTCGAGGACCGGTCCGCGGTGCTCGCGCCCCCGCTGATGGAGCTGGGCAACGCCTACCTCGCCGCGATCCGGCTGCCAGGCGAACTCGGCCCGCTGGTCGACCGACTCGCGGACGAGCTCGACGAGTCGGTCTCGCTCGCCGTGCCCGACCGGGACGGGGTGCGCTTCGTCTACCAGGCCACCAGGCGGCGCACCATGTCCCTCGCCTTCCGCATCGGCGACCTGCTGCCCGCCGAGAGCGGCGCGCCCGGCGCGCTGTTCGCCGCCGACTGGGGCCAGGACGACTGGGCGCGCTGGCACGCCCGCCGCGAACGCGACCCGGCCGGCGACGGCTTCCCCGCCGTGCCGCCCGAGGCGGCGCGCGCCGCCGGCTCGTTCGAGCGGCGGATCGCCGAGGCCGGGCGGCGCGGCTGGTCGGAGGACGACCAGCTGATCGAGCCGGGGCTGATCGCCGTCGCGATCCCGGTGCGGGACGGCGCGGGCCGCACGGTGTGCGCGGCCAGCGTCGTCAGCCACACCAGCCGCCACGACATCGGTTCGCTCACCGGCGACCTGCTGCCCAGGCTGCGGGCGGCCGTCGCCGAGATGGAGGCGGCGCTCGCCGCCCCGCCCCCGACCCCGGCGCCCGCCCCCGAGCCGGCCGGCCGGCATTCCGAGCCGACCAGGGCCGCGAAGCTCGAACTCGGCCCGGAGTTCGTGGAGTCACTGGCCCGCGGCCTCGGCGTGCTGGCCGCCTTCGACCGCCCGGCCGACGGCGACGAGGGCGTCACGCTCTCCGCGCTCGCCGACGCCACCGGGCTCGCCAGGGCCACCGTCCGCCGCTCGCTGATCACGCTCGAACACCTGGGCTACGTCAGGAGCGACGGGCGCCGGTTCGCCCCCCGGCCGCGCGTCCTCGAACTCGGCTACGCCCACCTGTCCGGGCTGCCGCTCTCCCGGATCGCACAGCCCCACCTGGTGCGCCTGGTGGCCGCCGCGCACGACTCGGCCTCCCTCTCGGTGCTGGTCGGCGACGAGATCCAGTACGCGGCCCGGGTGCCGACCATCCGCATCATGAGCGTCGACATCACCGTCGGCACCCGGTTCCCGGCCCACGCCACCTCCATGGGCCGGGTGTTGCTCGCCGGGCTGCCGGCCGCCGAGCGCGCCGCCCGCCTCGACCGGCTCGAACTCACCCCGCTGACCCGGCACACCATCACCTCGCGGGACCTGCTGCGCGCCGAGCTCGACCGGGTGGCCGAGGCCGGACACGCGCTGGTCGACGAGGAGTTGGAGGAGGGGCTGCGGGCGCTCGCCGTCCCGGTGCGGGACCTGACGGGCCGGGTGGTGGCGGCCGTCAACGTCTCGATGCACGCCAGCCGCCGCACCACGGAGCGGGCCGTGGCCGAACTGCTGCCCGCGCTCCACGAGGCGGCGACCGGCATCGAGCACGACCTGCGCCTCGCCGGCCGGTTCACCCGGGTCCGGATCCCGTGACCGCTTCCGCCCCGCCGGCCGGCGCCCACCGCCGCCCCAACCTGGCGCCCACCGGCACCAGGGCGATCATCGCCGCGCCGGTCAGCCCGGCGGCCGCGAACATCAGGAAGCCCACGTCCTCCGCGCCGTTGGCGACCAGCGCCCCGCCGAGCCAGGGCCCGACCACCGCGCCGGTACGCCCGATCCCCGTCACCCAGCCGAGGCCGGTGGCCCGTTCGGACGCCTGGTACACGGAGTTGGTCGCCGCGTAGACCATCACCTGGGCGCTGAACAGGAAGACCCCGGTCACGAACACCACCACATAGGTGACGCCGAGCGCCAGGTGCTCGCGCAGCAGCAGCGCGCCGAGCGCCGTCAGCACGAACCACAGCGCCGAGACCCGGACCGCGCCGTAGCGGTCCGCCGTCCGGCCGGCGATCAGCATGCCGAGGATTCCGCCCGCGTTGATCACCATCAGGAAGCTGACCGAGGAGCTGAGCCCGTAGCCGGAGGCCCGCATCAGCTGGGGCAGCCAGGTCGAGACGCCGTAGACCAGCAGCAGCCCGCAGAAGGACGCCACCCACAACAGCGGGGTGGCGAGCCGCGACTCGGGACGGAACAGCGCGCGCACCGCCTCGACCCGACCCCGCGCGCCGCCAGGCGGCGCCTCGGCCGGCCGCGGCCTGGCCATGCCGTACCGGTCGGCGACCGCCTCGGCCTCGGCCCGCCTGCCGTGCGCCAGCAGCACCGCGGGGGACTCGGGGAACCAGCGCAGCAGCAGCGGCACCGCGATCACCGCGGGCAGCACTCCGGCCCAGAAGACCCAGCGCCAGCCGTGGTCGGGGGCCACCCAGAGCCCGAGCCCGGTGGCCGCCATGCCGCCGCCGTGGTACGAGGTCATCAGCAGCCCGGTGGCCAGCGCCACCCGCCGCGGCGGCGCGAACTCCATGACCACGGCGAGGCAGATCGGCATCAGGCCGCCGAGGCCGAGGCCGGCCAGGAAGCGCCCGGCGCCGAACGAACCGGTGCCGGCGGCCAGCGCGCAGACCGCCGAGCCGGCCGAGAACAGCGTGACGCTGGCGATGATCGTCGCCCGGCGGCCGATCCAGTCGGTGACGTTGCCGGCCACCAGGGCGCCGACCAGCATGCCGGAGGTGGTCCAGCTGCCGATGGTGCCGGCGATGGCCGGGGTCAGGCCCAGGCCCTCGTCGTCGAGCATGTGCGGCATCACGGCGCCGTAGATGTTGACGTCCATGCCGTCGAAGAAGACCGCGAGCCAGCAGAGGGCGAGCACCGGGGCCACGGAGCGGAAGCCGTGGGAGGGGGACGTGGGGGATGGCGAGGTCATGGCGGTCCTTGGGGAGTCGGGGAGTCGGGGACGGACCTCTGGATCTCGGGTGGTGCCTGGTCGGAACGGGCTGTGCTCGAAAAGGGCTGTGCTCAGAAAGGGCTGTGCTTAAAAAGGGAAGTGCGCGTGCCGGCCCGCCAGGGTGATCCAGCGGGTGGTGGTGAACGCCTCGACGCCCCACCGGCCGCCGAACCGGCCGTAGCCGCTCGCGCCCACACCGCCGAACGGCGCCTGCGGCTCGTCGGCCACCGTCTGGTCGTTGACGTGCACGATGCCGGTGCGCACCCGCCGGGCCACGGCGAGCCCGTGGCCCGCGTTCTCGGTGAGGATGCCGCAGGTCAGCCCGTGGGGCGTGTCGTTGGCCAGGGCCACGGCCGCGTCGTCGTCGGGGAACGACCGCAGCGCGCAGACCGGCCCGAACGCCTCGCCGTGGTGCAGCGCCATCTCCGGCGTGACCCCGGAGAGCACCGTCGCCCGGTGCAGCGCGCCCTCGGGCTCGCCGCCGCCGGTGAGCACCGTGGCACCGCGTTTCGCCGCGTCCGCCACCAGGGCCGCCACCCGGCGGGCGGCGTGCGCGCTGACCAGCGGGCCGATCACGGTGCCGGGGTCGGCCGGGTCGCCGTGGGGGAGGGCCGCGACCCGCGCCGTGAAGCGCTCGGTGAACTCGGCCGCCAGCGACTCGTGGACCAGCACCCGGTCGCCCGACATGCAGATCTGGCCCGCGTTGTTGAAGACGCCGAACACGGCGGCGTCCACCGCGTAGTCGAGATCGGCGTCGGCCAGCACCACGATCGCGTTCTTGCCGCCCAACTCCAGTACTGCCGGCTTGAGATGGCGGGCGGCGTGGGCGCCGATCAGCCGGCCGACGGGCGTGGAGCCGGTGAAGTTCACGGCCCGCACCGCCGGTTCCGCGATCAGCGCCTCGGCCACCTCGGCGGCGTCCGCCGGGTCGTTGCTGACGACGTTGAGCACGCCGTCAGGCAGGCCGGCCGCCCGCAGCACGTCGGCGATCAGGTAGCCGCAGGCGAGCGGCGCCTCCTCGCTCGGCTTCAACACCACCGTGTTGCCGGCCGCGAGCGCCGCGGCGACCGCGCGGACGCCGAGGATCACCGGCGCGTTCCAGGGCACGAACGCGGCCACCACGCCCACCGGTTCGCGCACCGCGAGCCCCAACGCGCCCGGCTCCTGCGCGGCCAGCACCTCGCCGCGCGGCGCGGCGACTGCGGCGGCCGCCTCGCGCAGGTTCTCGGCGCCCAGCCACACGTTGAACCCGGCCCAGCCGGCCGTGCCGCCGACCTCGTCGGCCATCAGCGCGACCACCTCGGCCTCCCGCTCTCGCAGCACGTCGGCTGCCCGCAGCAGCAGCGCCCGCCGCTCGGCCGGCGGGACCGCGGCCCAGGCGGGGAAGGCGGCGTCCGCCGCCGCGACGGCCCTGGCCACGTCCGCCGGCCCGCCGGCCGCCACGGTGGCGAAGAGCTCGCCGGTGAACGGGCTGACGTCCTCGGTGACGCGGCCACCTGCGGCCGGCACGTCCGCGCCGCCGATGAACAGCTCGCGATGTCTGGTCATGGAGAGCTCCCTTGCTCCGTGCGCCGGCGCACCCACGCGCCCCGCACCATCCGACCGTTCGCCTGGTGAACTTTTCTTCGTAGTTCGCGGCGGGGGGAGTGTGCGAGCGGGCGTCGGCCCTGTCAAGGCATCGCACGACCCCGTTCGACGGTGTTACCGTGGAGACGGCATGTGAGCGCGCCGCACTCGGCGCCCGTGCCCTCTCCCCTCAGCCGCACCCGTCGGCGCCCGCCCCTCAGGGCCGGCGAGACCCGCGGCCGATTCCTCCCGACGCGAAGAGCGCGCCGCGCCCCGCGTCCCGATCAGCCGTGTTCACGGCGCATCCCCGCATCCCGTACCGCGACGCTCTTCCGATCCCGAAGGACCCCGCATGACGACCACCATCCCCCGCACCCCGAGCCCAACCGAGCCCTCCGGCCGAGCGGATCAGGCCGCCGCCGAGGCCGTCACCGGCGTCGTCGACACGGCGAACGGCGGCCACCACCTCCGCGTCGACGGCTGGCTGCCCGGCCCCGCCGACGCCCGGATCCCCACCGCCCTGGCCCGCGGGCACGGGCTGCGCCCCGGCGACGCCGTCACCGGCGGCGCCACCGGACGCGACCGACAACGCCGACTGGTCAGGCTGGACACCGTCAACGGCCTGCCGCCCGAACTCCTCGCCGACCGCCCCGACTTCACCGACCTGGTGCCCGTGTTCCCCAACGAGCGGCTGCGTCTGGAGACCACCAGGGGCCAACTCGTCACCCGCGTCATGGACCTGCTCACCCCGATCGGCAAGGGGCAGCGCGGGCTGATCGTCGCCCCGCCCAAGGCCGGCAAGACCCTCGTGCTCAAGGCCATCGCCGACGGCATCGCCCGCAACCACCCCGAGTGCCGGCTGATGCTCCTGCTCCTCGACGAACGCCCCGAGGAGGTCACCGAGTTGAGCCGGTCCGTGGCCGCCGAGGTGATCTCCTCGCACTTCGACCGGCCGGCCCGCGACCACATCGCCGTGGCCGCCCTCGCCGTCGAACGCGCCAAGCGCCTGGTGGAACTCGGCGAGCACGTCGTCCTCCTCCTCGACTCCCTCACCCGGCTCTGCCGGGCCCACAACAACGGCGGCAAGGCCAGCGGACGCATCCTCACCGGCGGCGTCGACGCCGCCGCGCTGCACCAGCCCAAGCGGCTGTTCGGCGCCGCCCGCGCCATCGAGAACGGCGGCTCCCTGACCATCCTGGCCACCGCCCTGGTGGACACCGGCTCCCGCGGCGACGACTTCTACTTCGAGGAGCTCAAGAGCACCGGCAACATGGAGCTGCGCCTCGACCGCACCCTCGCCGAGCGCCGCGTCTTCCCCGCCCTCGACATCGAGCCCTCGGGCACCCGCCGCGAGGAGCTGCTGCTGCCGCCCACCGAGTTGGCCGTCGTCCGGCGGCTGCGCCGCGCCCTGGGCGAACGCGACCCGCGGCAGGCCGTGGAGCAACTGCTCGACCGGCTCCGCGACACCGCGGACAACGCCGAGTTCCTCGTCCGGGTCAGTCGGACGACTCCGGTCTAGCCGCCTCGGGCCCGGTCGCCTCGGGGCCGGCGGCCCGCCGCCGGTCCCGATCCCGGCTCGGCTGGACCCGCTTGGGCTCGCCCGCGACCTTCGGATGGTCCGGCGGATAGGGCAGGTCGCCGAGCCCGTGCTCGCGCTCGTCCCGCGCCGCGAGGTCGAGCACCGCCTCGAGGCGGAACGCCTGGTCGACCATGTCCGCGTGCACGTCCCCCAGTTCCGCGTACCGGTCAGGCATCGTCGCCAGGTCGAAGTCCGCCGGCCTGGCGTCTACCACCTCGTCCCAGCGCAGCGGCGCCGAGACCGTGGCCCGTGGCGTCGGCCGCACCGAGTAGGCGCTGGCGATGGTGCGGTCCCTGGCCATCTGGTTGTAGTCCACGAAGATCCGCGCCCCCCGCTCCTCCTTCCACCAGGCCGTGGTGATCCGGTCGGGGGCCCGCCGCTCCAACTCCCGCCCCACCGCGATCGCCGCCCGCCGCACCTGCGGGAACGTCCACTCCGGCACGATCGGCACGAACACGTGCAGACCCCGGCCGCCCGAGGTCTTGGGCCAGCCCCGCAGCCCGAGCTCGTCGAGCAGCTCCCGCAGCTCTCCGGCGGCCCTCACCGCGTCCTCGTACGAGGTGCCCGGCTGCGGGTCCAGATCGATCCGCAGCTCGTCCGGATGGTCCGTGTCGCCGCGCCGCACCGGCCACGGGTGGAACGTCAGCGAACCCAGGTTCGCCGCCCACACCACGGCGGCCGGCTCGGTGGGGCAGATCTCGTCCGCGTGCCGGCCGCTGGGGAAGGAGATCCGGCCGGTCGGGATCCACTCCGGCAGGTTCTTCGGCGCCCGCTTCTGGAAGAACGACTCGCCCGTCACCCCCTCCGGATACCGCTCCAGGGTGGTCGGCCGGTCCCGCAGCGCGCGCAGCGCCCCCTCGCCCACCGTGACGTAGTAGCGGATCACGTCCAGCTTGGTGAAGCCGCGCTCCGGGAAGTAGACCTTGCCGGGATTGGACACCCGGACCGTGCGGTCACCCACCGTGATTTCCGTCGCCTCGGCCATAACGTCACGGTAGGCGGCGCTACCCGGACGCGCCCGCCGGCGGGCGGGCGCCGCGCCCCGGCCGCAGAATCCGGACCATGGACCTTCCGGTGATGCCGCCCGTCAAACCCATGCTGGCCAGGAGCGCGGCCCGGATCCCGCCCGGCATGCACTACGAGGCCAAGTGGGACGGCTTCCGGGCCATCGTCTTCCGGGACGGCCCCGAGCTGGAGATCGGCTCCCGCACCACCAAGCCGCTCACCCGCTACTTCCCCGAGCTGGTGGAGGGGCTGCTCGCCCTGCTGCCCGAGCGCTGTGTCCTCGACGGCGAGATCGTCATCGTGCGCGGGCCCCAGCTGGACTTCGACGCGCTGCTCGAACGGATCCACCCCGCGGACTCCCGGGTGCGGATGCTCGCCGAGCGCACCCCGGCCAGCTTCGTCGCCTTCGACGTGCTGGCCCTCGACGACGCCTCGCTGCTCGACGCGCCGCTCACCGAGCGCCGCGCCGCCCTCACCGAGGCGCTGCGCGGCACCCACCAGCCGGTCTTCGTCATCCCCGCCACCGACGACCTCGCGACCGCCAAGCGGTGGTACGAGCAGTACGAGGGCGCCGGGCTCGACGGCATCGTCGCCAAGCCGCTCGACCTGACCTACCGCCCCGACGAGCGGGCCATGGTCAAGGTCAAGCACGAGCGCACCGCCGACTGCGTGGTGGCCGGCCTCCGCTACCACAAGAGCGGCCCCGTGGTCGGCTCGCTGCTGCTCGGCCTGCACGACGGGGCCGGCCGGCTCCAGCACGTCGGCGTCAGCGCGGCCTTCCCGATGAAGCGCCGCCAGGAGCTGATCGACGAGCTCACGCCGCTGATCATGGACTCCGCGGACGACCACCCCTGGGCCGAGTGGGCCCGCGCCGAGGCGCACGCCGGCCGCCGGATGCCCGGCGCGCCGAGCCGCTGGACCGGCGGCAAGGACCTCTCCTGGGTGCCGCTCCGTCCCGAGCGGGTGTGCGAGGTGGCCTACGACCACATGCAGGGCGACCGCTTCCGGCACACCGCGAGGTTCCGCCGCTGGCGCCCCGACCGCGACCCCGCGTCCTGCGGCTACGACCAGCTGGTCGAGCCGGTCCGCTACGACCTGGGCCAGGTTCTCACCCCGCACCGGCCGCACTGACCACCGTCCGGTCAGTCGCGGAGCGCGTCCCGCAGCAAGGCGGCGACGCGGGCCGCCTCCTCGGCGCTCTCGTAGCGGTGGCGCGGCCAGAAGAAGCCGCGGAGGCCGTCCCTGCGGCGGCGGGGGACCACGTGGACGTGGACGTGCGGGACGGACTGGCTGACGCGGTTGTTGGCCGCGACGAACGAGCCCTCGGCGTCCATCGTCCGCTCCACCGCGGCCGCCACCCGCCGCACCCGGGTGAAGAACGGCCCGGTCTCGGCGTCCGTGAGGTCGGTCAGCGTCGGCACGTGGCGCCGCGGCACCACCAGCGTGTGGCCGGGGAACAGCGGCCTGGCGTCCAGGAACGCCACCGCCGTCCCGTCGTCGAGGACGACGTGGGCGGCCGTCTCGCCGGCCACGATCGAGCAGAACGCGCACTCCACACCCTCAAGGAAACCGGTCGGGAAGCCTCCGCGCCGGTCGGCGGTTGAAGAGGACATGAACTCCGTGGACGTCGTGGTCATCGGGGCCGGCCAGGCCGGCCTCTCCGCCGCCTACCATCTGCGCAGGCTGGGCCTGGTGCCCGGCCGGGACCTCGTCGTCCTCGACCAGGCGCCGCGGCCCGGCGGCGCCTGGCAGTTCCGCTGGCCCACGCTGACCTACGGCAGGGTGCACGGCATGCACGCGCTCCCCGGGATGGAGCTGACCGGCGCCGATCCCGACCGGCCGTCGTCCGAGGTGATCGGCGACTACTTCGCCGCCTACGAGCACGCCTTCGACCTCGCGGTGCGCCGCCCGGTGCACGTCGAGGCGGTGCGGGAGGCGGGGGACGGCCGGCTGCTGGTCGTGACGTCGGCGGGGGAGTGGCACACCCGGGCGCTGGTCAACGCCACCGGCACCTGGGACCGGCCGTTCTGGCCGAGGGTGCGGGGCCAGGACGTCTTCCGCGGGCGCCAGTCGCACACCGTCCAGTACCCAGGGCCCGCCGCGTTCGCCGGGGAGAAGGTGATCGTGGTGGGCGGCGGCACCTCGGCCGTGCAGCACCTGCTGGAGATCGCCGAGGTGGCGGCCGCCACCACCTGGGTGACGCGGCGCCCGCCGGTGTTCCGCACCGACGGCTTCGGCGAGGTCGAGGGCCGGGCGGCGGTCGCCATGGTCGACGAGCGGGTGCGGCGCGGGCTGCCGCCGCGGAGCGTGGTCTCGGTGACGGGGCTGCCGATGACCGAGGCGATGCGGCGGGCCAGGGAGGACGGCGTCCTGGTGCGCCACCCCATGTTCGAGGCGCTGACGCCCGAGGGCGCCCGCTGGCCCGACGGCCACACCGTGCCGGCCGACACCGTGCTGTGGGCCACCGGCTTCCGGGCCGCGATCGAGCACCTCGCCCCGCTGCGGCTGCGCGAACCCGGCGGCGGCATCCGGCTCGACGGCACCAGGGTGGCGCGCGACCACCGCGTCCACCTGGTCGGCTATGGGCCGTCCGCCAGCACCATCGGCGCCAACCGGGCGGGGCGGGCGGCGGCGCGCGAGATCACGACGCTGCTCGAAGGACCGACACCGGTCTCCCCCGACGAGGCAGTCATTTTGTCGACTCGGCGATAGAGATCGAACTAGGATCCACGGCAGGCACGAGAAAGGCGGATCGACCCGTGGCCTACACCTACGGCCGAACCATCACCCACTGCCCCTACTGCGGCGGCGCCTATCTGGCCGGCGCCACGTGGCCGCGGGACTGTCCGGGCTGCGGTGAGACCAGCTGGGCCAACCCGGTTCCGGTGGCCGTGACGCTGCTGCCGGTGCGGGACGCCGGGCGGACCGGCCTCGTGGTGGTGCGGCGCGACATCGAGCCCTGCCGCGGCGAACTCGCCCTGCCCGGCGGCTACATGGAGGTCGGCGAGAGCTGGCAGCAGGCCGCCGTCCGCGAACTGCGCGAGGAGACCGGGCTGATCGCCGGGGCCGAGGACGTCACCCTGTTCGACGTGCTCGGTGCCGAGCGCACCCTCAACCTCTTCGCCCTCCTGCCGCCCAGGGACGTCGGCGTGCTGCCCACGCCCGTGGCCACCCCGGAGTCCAGCGAGTGGCTGGTCGTCCACGAGCCGGTGCCGCTCGCCTTCCCCACCCACACCGAGGTGGTCAAGGCGTTCTTCACCGGCGAGCACGCGCTTCGCTGACCCCCGCGGGGTGCCGCCCGATGGCCCGGGCGACACCCCGCTTCCATGGGCGGCGCGTCGTCAGGCGACGCCCGCCTCGGCCCGGCGGCCCTGGCCGCCGACGGTCCTCCGGGCCGTGGTCCACCTCCCCAGCGCGATCTCGGCCGTGATGCCGGGGCCGAAGCCGGCGATCACCCCGCGGGCCGACTCGGTCGCCCCGCCGTCCGCGAACAGCCGGTCCAGCGCGTCGAAGACCACGCAGCTCGCGATGTTGCCCCGCTCGGTGAGGGTGGCCCGGCTGTACCGGTACATGTCGGGCGCGACCCCCAGGTAGTGGCAGAGGTCGTCCAGGATGCGCGGGCCGCCGGCGTGCACGATGTGGAAGTCGAAGCCGGAGACCTCCCCCCAGTTGTGCAGCGTCGCCAGCTCGCGCAGCGCCGGGGCCAGCATCTGCATCGTCTTGGGCACCCGCTTGTCGAGCAGGAAGTGGAAGCCGGTGGCCTTGACCGCGTAGCTGATCCAGTCCTCGGTGTCCGGCACCAGGTGCGAGCCGTTGCGCTCGAGACGGACGCCGGTGCCGCCGCGGCCGCGGACCACGGCGGCGGCCACCGCGTCCCCGAACAGGCCGTTGGAGAGCAGGGATCCGACGCCCACGTCGACCGGCTGGTAGCAGAGCGAGCAGAACTCGCAGGCCACGATGAGGACGTTGGAGTTCGGGTAGGCCAGACAGAAGTCGTGGGCCCGGTTGATCGCCGACCCGCCGGCCGCGCAGCCGAGTTGGGCGATGGGCAGCTGCCGGGTGTCGCTCCTGAAGCCCAGCGCGTTGATCAGCCAGGCCGTCAACGAGGGCATCATGAACCCGGTGCAGGAGACGTAGACGATCAGGTCGATGTCCCGCGCGCCGACGCCGGCGTTGTCGAGCGCCTGGTAGACGACCTGCGGCACCCGCCGCTTGGCCTCCGCCTCGTAGATCTTGTTCCGGTGCTCGAAGCCCGGATGGTCGAGCGTCTCCTCGATCGGCTGCACGATGTGCCGCTTGCGCACCCCCGTGTTCTCGATCAGCCGCAACACCAGGGGGAGTTGCGGATGGTCGGGATGCAGGGTGCGGGCCAGTTCGAGGGTCTGCTCCTGGGTGAGCACGTGTTCAGGAACGGCGATGGACGGTCTGCACAGAGTAGCCATGATTCCCCTCCCCGAGCCGCGGTCGCGCGCCGGGCGCGTGCCGCGGGATCGCTTTCTTCTGTGGTGGTTGATCCGGTCACCAGGTGACCGGAAGCTCGTACGGGTAGCGCCAGATCGACTCGTCGTTCCAGCGCACCTCCTCGGCCGGCACGGCCAGCGCCAGCCGCGGGTAGCGGCTGAGCATGGTGCTGATGGCGAGCTCCAGCTCCATCAGCGCGAGCGGGGCGCCGATGCAGTGGTGCGCTCCCCAGCCGAAGGTCATGTGTGGCGCCGGCGACCTGTCGAGGTCGAGTTCGTCCGGGCATGTGAAGCGCGCCGGGTCCCGGTTGGCCGCCAGGTAGGAGACGTGCACCGTGTCGTTGGCCCTGATCAGCACGCCGCCGACCTCGACGTCCTCGGTGGCGATCCGCGGGATGCCGACGCCCTTGCGGAACGGGATGAACCGCAGCAGCTCCTCGAGCGCCTGCGGCATCCGCTCCGGCCGCGCCCGCAGCTTCGCCAGCTGCTCCGGGTTGCGCAGCAGGGTGTAGGTGATGTTGCTGAGCTGGTAGGTGCTGGTGTCGTGGCCGGTCATCAGCAGCACCATGGCCATCACCATGAGCTCGTCGGGCCCCAGGATGTCGTCGCCGTCCCGCGCGGTGGCCAGCGAGCTGATCAGGTCGTCCCCGGGGTCTGCCCGCCGGGCCTGGGTCAACTCGCGGAAGTAGGAACGCAGTTCGGCCTTCGCCTGGACCGCGTTCTCCTTGTTGGCCGCGGTGACGTTCATCATCGTCACGGCCCGGCGGCGCAGTTCCGGGCGGTCGTCGAGCGGGACGTCGAGGACCTCGCAGATGGTGGTGAGCGGCAGCTCCATCGAGACGTGCTTCACGAGGTCGGCCGGCGGCCCGTGCTCCTCCATCTCGTCGAGCAACCGGTCCACGATGGCCTGTGTCTTGGGCCGCATCGCGTCCACCTTGGGCGCGGTGAAAGCCTGGGCCACCAGCTTGCGCAGCCGGTTGCTCGCCGGCGGGTCGAGCAGGTTGATCGACTCGGACTGCACGATCGGCTCCGGCGTCATCCGCGGGAAGTCCCGGCCGGCGACGGCGGCCCGGCTGAACCTCCGGTCCGTGGTGACGATGCGTACATCCTCATAGCGGGTAACCAGCCACGCCTCACCCTCGCCGTAGGACATCTTGATCCGGGCGATGGGCGCCTCGGTCATCAGTTGCCGCAGCAACGGGTCGAACTCGAGGCCGTCGGCGAAGTCGAACGGACAAGACCATACGGTGTCGGAGGTATCCACTCCGGGGCTCCCATCGGGTTCACGGCGCCATTCGCGTCAGCCATTCGGCTGGACGACCGATGGTGTCCCCCCGTGCCAGCCCGGTCATGTGCCGAAGGGCGGAAATTAACCCTTGAGTGGGACGGATCCGGAGTAGATCCTTACGGAAATCCTACGCTGCGTAGTGTGCTCACCGGGGCTTGGCGGGGCCCGGGAACCAACCGGGGCCGTGGCGCGTGCAGTGGCGTGGAGCCCGTCCAGGGGCGCGAGTTGTGGGGAGCGCACAGTGCGAGTGATCGAATCCCGAGTCCGCCGGAGCGTCGCGGCCCTGGCCGGGGCGGCGCTGCTCGCGGCCTGCGGAGGGGGCGGCGGTGCGGGCAGCGGCGCGGGTGGCGGGCCGGCCGCCGAACGCTCGGCCGACTGGCTGGTCACGGTCTACTACACGGCCGTCGAGTCCTACCACGACGGCGAGTCGGTGCCGGTGACCGGCTGCCCGCGGCTCGACTGCGCGCACGGCACCGAGGATCTGGGCGATCACCCGACGGACTTCGTGGCGGCGGTCCGCGACGAGGGCACCGGCCGCCTCACCACCGGGCCGTACGCCGGCCGTTACCTCAACTGGTCGCACGACACCGGCTACTGGCTGGACGTGGCACCCAGGGACAGTTACGGCCGCCCGCTCGAGCCCTTCGTCTCGGCGGCGGCCGACGGGGAGGTCCTGCCGCGCGGCCGGACCCTGCGGGTCGCCGACTGCGGCACCGCCGAGGACGGTTCGGCGATCGAACCCGACGTCTGCGCCCGACTGACCGCGGCGACCTGGGAGATCCGCGACGAGTTCACGCCAGGTCTCGGCGGCGAACGCCACCTGGACGTCTACCTCGGGGAGGAGACGGGCCCGGGCTTCACCGCGGACCCGCTCTACACGACGCTGGCCGGCGCGACGCTCGACCTGCTCCCCTGACGGCGGCCACCGGCGCCGGCGGGGGAGGGCCGGGCGGCGGTCAGCGGGCGGCCGACACGCCGCCGGGCTCGGCGTCGGCCAGGTTGCCCGGCAGCCGCAACCCCTCGCGCAGCGGCACCAACTCGGCCTGGAGCACCAGCGCCGCGGCGCCGATCGCGGGCGCGGTCGCCGCCGAGCGGGACAGCCGCACCGTCACCGGGTGGGTGGCGCGGGAGAAGAACGCGCGGTCCAACTCGCGCTGCACCACCGGCAGGTAGATCGAGCCGGCGATGGCCAGGCTCGGCCCGGTGAGCACCATCTGCTCCAGGTCCATGATGTTCGCCAGGGTGCGGGCCGCCACCGCCAGATGGCCGGCCGAGCCGTCGAGCACCTCGCCGGCCGCCGCGTTGCCGCGCAGCGCGGCGCGGGTGGCCGCCGCGAAGTCGGCGAGACGCCGCGGGCGTTCCTCGGCGGCGTCGGCGGTGAGCCCCACCTCGGCGGCCATCGCGGCGACGGCGCGGGCCGCGGCGACCACCGCGCCGGGGCCGGCCAGCACCTCGGTGCAGCCGCGCGCGCCGCACCAGCACTCCGGGCCGTTCGCGTCGAGACAGATGTGGCCGATCTCGCCCGCGTTGCCCGAGGCACCGCGGAAGGTGATGCCGTTGACCATCAGGCCGGAGCCGATGCCGGTGCCCATGTAGATCGCCGCGAAGGTGGCGGTGCCGCCCACGTCACCCGACCAGTGCTCGCCGAGCGCGGCCGCCGTGGCGTCGTTGTCCAGCACCACGGGCAGCCGGGTGGCCGCCAACAGCTCGCGGTCCAACCGGAAGTGCTCCCAGTGTCGCATCGCGGGGGGCACGAGACGCATGCTGCTTGTCTGGTTCATGGGGCCGGGTGCGACGAGACCGAGTCCAAGTATCCTGCTGCGGTCGATGCCGGCTCCGTCGATCAGGGCGTCGACTTCCGTCGCCATTCTGGCCACCACGGCCGGCGGATCGTCGGTCCCGACTCCGGCGCGTGACATCCGGGCGACCACAGAGCCACCGAGGTTGGTGAGCACATAGGTGATCCCCGCGTGGTCCAGATGCACGCCGACGGCGAACCGGGAGGACTGGTTGAGCTGTAGCAGCACCCGACGCTTGCCGCCGGTCGACTCGGCCCGGCCGGTCTCCAGCACCAGGCCGTCGTCGATCAGGCGTCTGACCACGGTGGAGATGGTCGCGCCGGTGAAGCCGGTGGCCTTGACGAGACCGACTCTGCTGATCGTGCCGGCCGCGCGGATCACATCAAGGATGGCCGCACGGCTGCTGGCGTGGGGAGTGGCTCCCGCCGGTCCGCTCACTGAATCCTCCGCATCGTTCACGGGAGTTCACGACTTCACTACGCGTTGTGGGGGTAACGCTATGCGTTGCTTAGTTTATTTGCTTGACGAAGCCTTGCGCCAGTGGGTTCGCGCGAAAAGCTGGCGTGATGTCCAGTGTGGCGGCTTGTGCTTCGTTGGTGACGGATTGCGACCGCAAGTGTGCGCACGTCGTTGTCTGTTCGTGTCTTTGGAGGGTTGACTTTGTTAATTCGCTGGCTTAACAATCACATACCCCCGGGTGACTCCGCCCATGCCCCAACGGTGGGGCAGGCCATGAGAGGAACGAGAATGTCCCTGCACGTGAGATGGCGGCGCGCGCGTACCGCGGTCATCGGTGCCGTTTCGGTCGGGTTGCTGGCCGCCGGCTGCGGTGGCTCGAGCGACAACAACAGCGGTTCTGGCCCCGCCGACACCCTGGTCGTCTACAACGGACAGGCCGGCGACTATGTGGCGAACTTCAACCCCTACGCGGCATCCGGCATGATTGAGGGCCCGGGGACGATCTTCGAGCCGCTCTTCTTCTTCAACATCGCCCGCCAGGACGACCCCGCCCCGCGGCTCGGCACCGACTTCGCGTGGAACGAGGACGGCACCGAGCTGACGATCAACCTCCGCGAGGGCGTCACCTGGTCGGACGGCGAGGAGTTCACCGCCGACGACGTGAAGTTCACGTTCGACATGATCGCCGCCAACGAGGCGATGAACACCACGGGCTTCGCCGGCGAGACCGAGGTCGTCTCCCCGACCCAGGTGCGGGTCACCTACGAAGAGCCGGCCTTCATGGACGCCACGCAGATCCTCGGCAAGGCCTGGATCGTCCCCGAGCACATATGGAGCTCGGTGGCGGACCCGGCCACCGACCCGATGACCGAGCCCGTCGGCACCGGCCCGTTCACGGTCGGCGAGTTCCGCCCGCAGGCCTTCACGCTGACCGCCAACCCGGACTACTGGGACGGCGAGCCGTCGCTGCAGAACGTCCAGTACCGGTCGCTCTCCGGCAACCAGGCCGCCGCCGACTCGCTGGCCGCCGGCGACATCGACTTCAACACCGGCCCGGTTCCGGACATCGCCAACATCGAGCGGAACTACGAGGGTTACAAGGCCCTGACGGTCAACGTCTTCCCCGTCGTGCTCAGCACCTGCTCGAACGTCGACCTCGGCTGCGAGGGCCCGCAGACCGACCCGGCCGTGCGGCGCGCGATCTACTACGCCATGGACCGCACCCAGATCAACGAACTGGCCTTCCAGGGCCTGGCCGGCGAGATCTCCCCCGGTTTCGCCCTCCCCGAGCGTGACGCGGCCTACGTCTCCGCCGAGCTCACCGACCGCACCGCCCCGGCGAACGCGGACACGGCCCAGGTCGAGCAGATCCTCGAGGGCGCCGGCTGGAGCCGTGGCGGCGACGGCATCTACGAGAAGGACGGCCAGCGCCTCGAGATGTCCGTGACCGTGGTCACCGGCTGGAACGACTACGTCACCACGCTGAACACCATGGCCGAGCAGCTGTCCGGCGTCGGCATCCAGCTGAACGTCAACCAGGTCGCCTTCCAGGAGATGAGCGACTCGCGGGTCAACGGCACCTACCAGCTGATGATCGACAGCTTCTCGCCGGGCGCCACGCCCGACCCCTACTGGAACTACAACTACTTCTTCACCACCGGCAACACCGCCGAGGTGGGCCAGCCCGCCAACCCGAACTACGCCCGCTACTCCAACCCGGACGTGGACGAGGCCGTCGCGCAGCTCGGCCAGATCGACCCCGCCGACCTGGAGGCCCGCCAGCCGCTGTACGACCAGATCCAGGCGCAGATCGAGCAGGACATGCCCTACATCCCGGTCCTCGCCAACGCCACCGTCAGCGAGTACAACGCCGACAAGTTCAGCGGCTGGCCGACCGAGGTCGACCTCTACGCCTTCCCGGCCATCTGGCAGCGCCCCGACCAGGCCGAGATCTTCCGGAACCTCGAGCCCAACGGTGAGTGACGAGTAACCCATGAGGTACTACGCCCGGAAGCTGGGGTTCTACGCGGCCGCCCTGTGGGCGGCGCTGACTCTCAACTTCTTCATTCCACGAATGATGCCGGGCAACCCTGTCGACACGCTGCTGGCCAAGTTCCAGCAGCGTGGCGGCTCGGTTAGCCCCGAAACCCGTCGGGCCTACGAGTTGATGCTGGGCACCGACTCGGGTGAGCCCCTGTGGGACCAGTACTTCTCCTACCTGGGCAATCTCGTCCGCGGTGATCTCGGGGTCTCAGTAAGCGTGTACCCGGCCACCGTCTCCCAGGTCCTCTCGCAGTCGATGATGTGGACGATCCTGCTGGTGGGCATCGCCACCGTGCTGTCGTTCGTCATCGGAGTGGGCCTGGGGGCGCTGGTCGGCTGGCGGCGCGGCTCCTGGTTGGACAGCCTCATCCCTGCGACCACCGTGCTCGCGGCCGTGCCCTACTTCTGGCTGGCGTTGATCTTCGTGCTGATCTTCTCCACCACGCTCAACTGGTTCCCCCTCAACGGCGGCTACGACGTGTCGCTGGCCACCGGATGGAACTGGGAGTTCATCAGCTCCACCATCGAGCACGGCTTCCTCCCGGCCGTGACCATCATCGTCTCCTCGGTCGGCGGCTGGCTGCTCGGCATGCGGAACATGATGGTGTCGACCGGCTCCGAGGACTACATCCTCACCGCCCAGGCCAAGGGCCTGCGCGACCGCCGGATCCTGACCCGCTACGCGGCGCGGAACGCGGTGCTGCCCTCGCTGGCCGGCTTCGCCATCTCGCTGGGCTTCGTGGTCTCCGGCTCCATCATCACCGAACAGGTCTTCTCCTACCCGGGCATCGGCATGAAGCTGCTCCAGTCCGTGGAGAACAACGACTACGCCCTGATGCAGGGCATCTTCCTGGTCATCACGCTCGCGGTGCTCGGCGCCAACCTGATCGTGGACCTGCTCTACGGCTTCATCGACCCCCGTACCCGGGTCAGGAACTGAGCGGAAGGAGCAGGCAACCATGACTCAGACAACTCCGCTCACCGAGGCGCCGGACGCCGCCACCGCCAAGCCCGTCAGGCGCCGCGGCGGCCTGCGCGCCATGCTGCCGACCTGGTCCGCCAGGCTGGGCATCGGTCTCCTCCTCGTCGTCGGCATCGCCCTGTTCGGCATCTTCGGCCCCATGCTCGTGGGCGACCCGAACGCCATCAGCAGCATCGGCATGACCGAACCGAGTGGCGACTACCTGCTGGGCACCACCCAGACCGGGCAGGACGTCCTGGCACAACTCGCCTTCTCCACCCGGGGGTCGCTCCAGATCGGCCTCCTGGTCGGCGTGCTCGCCACCATCCTGTCGGCGATCTTCGGCATCATCGGCGCCTACACCGGCGGCTACCTCGACGAGGCGTTCTCGCTCTTCTCGAACGTGATGCTGGTGATCCCAGGGCTGCCCCTGGTGATCGTCATCGCCGGCTTCGTGCCCGCCGAGGACCGCGGCCTCTCGACCGTCATCCTGGTCCTCGCCATCACCGGCTGGGCCGCCGCGGCCCGGGTGCTGCACGCCCAGACCCTGTCGCTGCGCAACCGCGACTACGTGGCGGCCGCGCGGGTGGCCGGCGAGAAGCGCTGGCGCATCGTCACGGTGGAGATCCTGCCGAACCTGCTGCCGCTGCTCGCCTCGCAGTTCGTCTTCGCGATCATCGCGGCGATCCTCTCCGAGACCAGCCTCTCCTTCCTCGGCCTCGGCGCCAACGGCCAGCACACGCTGGGCACCATGCTCTACTACGCGCAGAACGGCTGGGCGCTCCAGCTGGAGGCGTGGTGGTGGTTCGTCCCGCCCGGCCTGCTGATCGCGCTCTTCGGCTGCGGCCTCTCGCTGATCAACTTCAGCATCGACGAGATCATCAACCCCAAGCTGCGCGTCGACGCCAAGACGGCGAAGGCCAAGGCCGGCGGCGTCACCCAGGCGGCGAAGGCCGCGGCCACCGCCGTGTCGCCCGCCGCCGCCGAGGCCGGCCGGGAGCTGGTGCTCACCGTCGAGGGGCTCAACGTCGTCTACCAGACCGAGAAGCCCGTGCACGCCGTCAAGGACGTGTCCATCACCCTGGCGCGCGGCGAGATCCTCGGCCTGGCCGGCGAGTCCGGCTGTGGCAAGACCACCCTGGCCTACGCCATCAACCGGCTGCACCGGCCGCCGGCCGAGGTCTCCTCCGGCACGGTCACCTTCCACGACCGGGGCGGCGCGGACATCGACCTGCTCAACCTCGCCGACGAGGAGCTGCGGGCGTTCCGCTGGTCCAAGCTCTCGATGGTCTTCCAGGGCGCGATGAACTCGCTCAACCCGGTGATCTCCATCCACGAGCAGCTGGACGACGTGCTCACCACGCACAAGCCCGACATGGGCAAGGCCGAACGGCGGGCCCGCTGCGAGGAGGTGCTGCGCCTGGTCGGGGTCGACCCGCGCCGGCTCGACTCCTTCCCGCACGAGCTCTCCGGCGGCATGCGGCAGCGCGTGATGATCGCCATGGCCATGCTGCTCGACCCGCAGGTCATGATCATGGACGAGCCCACCACGGCGCTCGACGTGGTCGTCCAGCGCGGCATCCTGCGCGAGATCATCCGGCTCCGCGACGAACTCGGCTTCGCCGTCGTGTTCATCACCCACGACCTGCCGCTGCTGCTCGAACTCAGCGACCGGATCGCGGTGATGAAGGCCGGCGAGATCGTCGAGTACGCGCCGTCCGCGCAGATCTACGAGCGGCCGAGCCACCCGTACACGCGGCAGCTGCTCGGCTCCTTCCCGAGCCTGACCGGCGAGCGCGGCGCGTTCGTGCGCGCCGGTGGCACCGCACCGAACGACGCGAACGAGGGGGCCGCGCGATGACCACGCTCGAAGTCCGCGACCTGGTGAAGAACTTCCGGATCAGGTCGGGCCTGCGCAGCTCCCGACTACGCGCCGTCGACCACGTCTCCTTCACCCTGCACCCGGGCCGCACCGTGGCCCTGGTGGGGGAGTCGGGCTCCGGCAAGTCCACCATCGCCAGGATGATCTCCCGCCTGGAGCAGCCGAGCGGCGGCACGATCGTGGCCACCGGGCCCGACGGCCGACGGGTGCCCGACCGGGCGTACCGGGACCACGTCCAGATGGTGTTCCAGGACCCGTTCGCCTCGCTCAACCCGTTCCACAGCATCGAGCACCACATCGCCAGGCCCCTGCAACTGCACCACAAGTCGAAGGGCAGGGCCGACACCAGGCGGCAGGTCGAGGAGCTGCTGGGGCGCGTCAACCTCACCCCACCCGAGGACTTCGCGCCCCGCCGGCCGCACGAGCTGTCAGGCGGCCAGCGGCAGCGGGTGGCGATCGCCCGCGCGCTGGCCCCCGGCGCCCAGGTGGTGATCGCCGACGAGCCGGTGTCCATGCTGGACGTCTCGATCCGGCTCGGCGTGCTCAACCTGCTGGCCAGGCTCCAGCGGGAGGACAACCTGGCGGTGCTCTACATCACCCACGACCTCGCCACCGCGCGGCACTTCTCGGACGACATCCTGGTGCTGTACCGCGGGCGGGTGGTCGAGCGCGGGCCGGCCGACGAGGTGATCCTCAACCCGCAGCACTCGTACACGAGGCTGCTGGCCGCCGCGGCGCCCAACCCGGAGAAGCGCGGGCGCTCGCTCGCCGAACTGCCGGGCGCCATCGACGAGCAGGACCTGGCCAGGTCCTACGACCACACCACCGGGTCCTGGGTGTCCTTCGAGAACGCCAGGCCGATCGCCGTGGCCGCCGCCAACCCGGCCGGCGGCGACCGGACACAGGTGTGAGCGGGGCCCGGCCCGGCCACCAGGCCGGGTCGGGCCCCGTCAGACGCGCCCGTTCGTCAGGCCGCCGTCGCGCGCAGCAGGACCAGCCGTTCCGGGAAGAGGACGGGGGCCTGCAGCCCGGCGGCGGCCAACGCGCGTCCCGGGAGGCGTACCCCCTCGGGCGTCCACCAGGGCAACGGGACGCCCCAGCGGCTCGCGTTGCCGTCCGGCACGTCGCCCGGCGGCAGCGGCCGCACGTGGTAGACGGCGCCGGGCAGCAGCCCCGGCAACCGCACCGGGCCCGGCGGGTAGAGCTCGGAGGTGGCGGCGGCCACGATCGCGAACACCGCGTCCGAGCCGTCCTCGGCGACCACGCCGTGCACCTGGTACGCCGGATCGGGATGGTCGGCGTGCACCGCGGTACCGGAGTGCAGCAGCCCGCGCAGCTCCTTGTAGAGCGCCACCCAGGCGGCGAGCCGGTCGAGCTCCGCCGGCTCGACCTCGCTGATGTCCCACTCGACGCCGAAGTGCCCGAACAGCGCGGTGCCGGCGCGGAAGTCGAGCGGGTGCCTGCGGTCCGTGGTGTGCGCCAGACCGGAGCCGACGTGGGTGCCCATGAGTTCCAGCGGCACCAGCGCGTTGGTCCAGCGCTGGATCCGCTGCCGCTCCAGCGCGTCGATGCAGTCCGAGACCCAGATCCGGTCGGTGCGCTCCAGGATCTCCAGGTCGACGCGGCCGCCGCCCGAGGAGCAGGACTCGATCTCGACGCCCGGATGGCGCCGGCGCAACTCGTCGAGCAGCCGGTAGACGGCGAGCGTCTGGTCGTGGACGCCGGCCCGGCCGCCCGGCTGGTGCCCGGCCTCCACCAGGTCGCGGTTGTGGTCCCACTTGAGGTAGCCGATCCGGTGCCGGTTCAGCAGGTCGTCGAGGCGCGCCAGGATGTGGGCGTACGCCTCCGGTCTGCCGAGGTCGAGCACCTGCTGGTTCCTGGCCCGGCCGGGGAGCCGGTCGCCGGTGGCCATGATCCAGTCCGGGTGGGCGCGGGCGAGGTCGGAGTCCTCGTTGATCATCTCGGGCTCCACCCAGATCCCGAACTCCATGCCGAGGCCGGTCACCTGGTCGATCAGCGGCGCCAGCCCGTCCGGCCACGCCTCGTCCGAGACGTACCAGTCGCCGAGCGCGCGGCGGGCGTCGCGGCGCGAGCCGAACCAGCCGTCGTCGAGCACGAAGCGCTCGGCGCCGACCCGGGCCGCGGCGTCGGCGAGGCCGCGCAGCCGGTCGAGGTCGTGGTCGAAGTAGACCGCCTCCCAGGTGTTGACCACCACGGGGCGCGGGGTGCGCGGATGTCCCGGCCTGGACCGCAGGTGCCGGTGGAAGCGCGCGGAGACGCCGTCGAGCCCGGTGCCGTGGGCGCCGTACTGCCAGGGCGTGGTGTAGGCGGCGCCCGGGTCGAGCGTGACCTCGCCGGAGAGCAGCAGTTCGCCGGAGCCGAGCAACGAGACGGAGTGGAAGGTGCGTTCGGCGAAGGTGCGGTGGTTGCCGGACCAGGCGGTGTGCACGGCCCACACCTCGCCGACCCGGTTGCCGAAGCCCGCGGTGCCGGCGGCCAGCAGGAACGCCGCGTCGTACCCGGTGCGCCCGGTGCGGTTCTCCCGCATCCGCAGCCCCTGGCTGAACGGGGTGCGCACGGGGGCCCGTTCGCGCAGGTGGTGGCCGGTGAAGTCGAGCAGCTCGGCCGCGTGCGGCGGCACCGGCAGGGTGAGGTGCACGGCGTCCAGGGCGAACGGCGTGGCGCCCTCGTTGGTGACCGTGGCGCGCTGCCTGACCAGGCCGGTCGGGGTCAGCTCGATGGTGAGGTCGAGGCCCAGCTCGGCCGTCGGGTCGGTGGCGCACACCGCGAGCCGGCCGGCCGCCTCGTCGAGGGTGGCCGTCAGCACCCGGAAGGCGGTGGAGAAGTGACCGCCGCCGCGGTTGCCCACCAGTCCCGGGGTGCCGAGCCAGCCGGCGGACTGCTCGGGCAGCACGGCGACCGGCACCTCGCCGTCCACCGAGAAGCCGATGGGCTGGGGGCGGCCGGCGAGCAGCAGGTCCCCGAGCTCGGTCGGGGAGAGCGGGCCGAGGTCGGCGCCCCAGTGCGCCACCCGGGGCAACCCGGCGCCGGCGAGGTCGAGCACCAGGCTCACCCCGGCGGCGCGCAGGTGATGGAGGTCGTGACCCGACGGGTCGGAGGGGGCGGAGGGAGGTGCCACGGGGGTAGATGTCCTTGACTGTGTTCGCTGATGCCCAAGGGTGTCCATATCTGTTGACTTACTTTATTCGCTTGCATAAGAATCTCTACCGGTCTGAGGCAGAGAAAGAGTCTTTGGGAGATTTCAACGATGATCCGCCACGCCCTGCACGACGGTTGGCATCTCACGGCGACCGCCGGACCGGTCCCCGCCGACATCGCGGGCCGCACCGTGCCGGCCCAGGTGCCCGGCAGCGCCCACCTCGACCTGCTGGCCGCGGGTCTCATCCCCGACCCCTACCTCGACCGCAACGAGGCCGAGCTGGTCTGGGCGCACCGCACCGACTGGCGCTACGCCACCACCGTCGAGGCCGCCCCCGCCGCCGACGACGAGCGCGTCGACCTGGTCTTCGAGGGCCTCGACACCGTCGCCACCGTGGAGCTGGCCGGCGCGGTGCTCGGCACCACCGCCAACATGCACCGCGCCTACCGTTTCGACGTCCGCGAGGCGCTGGACGGCACCCCCGCCGAACTGGTGGTCACCTTCCGCTCCGCGCTGGAGCATGCCGAGGAGGTCGAACGCGAGCTCGGCGCCCGCCCGCACGCCTACGACCACCCCTTCAACATGGTCCGCAAGATGGCCTGCAGCTTCGGCTGGGACTGGGGCCCCGACCTGCAGACCGCCGGCATCTGGAAGCCGGTCCGGCTGGAGCGCTGGCGCACCGCCCGCCTCGCCGAGGTCCGCCCGCTGGTCACCGTCGCCGAGGACGGCACGGGCCGCGCCGAGGTGCACGTGACCGTGGAGCGCGCCGGGCTGGGCGACGACCCCGAGCTCACCCTCACCGCCACCGTCGGGGAGCACACCGCGACCGCCACCATCCCGGCCGGCGCCACCACCGGCGTCGCCCTCGTCGAGGTGCCCGACGCCCCGCTGTGGTGGCCCGCCGGCTACGGCGACCAGCCGCTCCACGACCTGCACGTCGCGCTCACCGCGGGCGACACGGAACTCGACGGCGCGGAGCGGCGGATCGGCTTCCGCACCATCACCGTCGACACCACCCCCGACGAGACCGGCACCCCCTTCACCTTCGTCGTCAACGGCCGGCGGATCTTCGCCAAGGGCGCCAACTGGATCCCCGACGACCACTTCCTGACCCGGATCACCCGCGACCGCCTGGCCCGCCGGGTCGACCAGGCCGTCGCCGCCCACATGAACATGCTGCGCGTCTGGGGCGGCGGCATCTACGAGACCGAGGACTTCTACGACGTCTGCGACGAGCGCGGCGTCCTCGTCTGGCAGGACTTCCCGCTCGCCTGCTCCTCCTACGCCGAGGAGGCCCCGCTCTGGGACGAGTTCGAGGCCGAGGCCAGGGAGAACGTGGCCCGCCTCACCTCCCACGCCTCGCTCGCGCTGTGGAACGGCGGCAACGAGAACCTCTGGGGCTACATGGACTGGGGCTGGCAGGAGCGCCTGGCGGGGCGCACCTGGGGCCTCGGCTACTACACCGACCTCTTCCCCCGGATCGTCGCCGAGCTCGACCCCACCCGCGCCTACTCCGACGGCAGCCCCTACAGTCCCCGCTTCGCGCCCGAGGAGAAGCACCCCAACGACCAGGACCACGGTACCCGCCACGAGTGGGAGGTCTGGAACCGGATCGACTACACCAACTACCGCAACCACGTCCCGCGGTTCTGCTCCGAGTTCGGCTTCCAGGGCCCGCCCACCTGGGCCACCCTCACCGACTGGGTCCACGACGAGCCGCTGACCCCCACCTCGCCCGCCTTCCTGCT
Organism: Streptomyces mayteni; assembly: GCF_054783955.1. Classification (NCBI taxonomy): domain Bacteria; kingdom Bacillati; phylum Actinomycetota; class Actinomycetes; order Kitasatosporales; family Streptomycetaceae; genus Streptomyces; species Streptomyces mayteni. The sequence goes on from NZ_BAAGPR010000023.1 coordinate 41,205, forward strand.
CCACCAGAAGGCCGAGGACGGCAACGGCAAGCTGGACCGCGGCATGGCCCCGCACCTGCCCGAGCCCGCCGACTTCACCGACTGGCACTGGGCCACCCAGCTCAACCAGTCCCGCGCCGTCGCCTTCGGCATCGAGCACTTCCGCTCCTGGTGGCCGCGGACCGCCGGCACCCTGGTCTGGCAGCTCAACGACTGCTGGCCGGTCACCTCCTGGGCCGCCGTCGACGGCGAGGAGCGCAGGAAGCCCCTCTGGTACGGCCTGCGGCACGCCTACGCCCCCCGGCTGCTCACCGTCCAGCCGCGCGGCGACCGCCCCGCCCTGGTGGCCGTCAACGACACCGACACGGCCTGGTCGGGCGACATCGTCGTCCGCCGGATCGCCTTCGGTGGCGAGGTACGCGACAGCGCTACCATCTCCCTCGAGGTGTCGGCGCGCTCGGTCGCCGAGCTCGAGTTGGCCGATTCGCTGGTGAAGCCGGTGGATCCGGCGGGGGAGGTGTTGGTGGCAGCCGTCGACGGGGTGCGGTCCTTCCATCTGTTCGGCGAGGACCGCGATCTCGCCTACGACCCGGCCGCGCTGAGCGCGCGCGCCACCGCCGTGGCCGGCGGCTACCGGGTCGAGGTGCGCGCCGAGTCCTTCGCCAGGGACGTCGCGATCCTCGCCGACCGGGTCGCCCCGGACGCCGAGGTCGACGAGATGCTCGTCACCCTGCTCCCCGGCGAGAGCCACACCTTCACCGTGCGCACCACGGCCACCGTCGACCCGGCCCGGTTCACCGAGGCGCCGGTGCTGCGGAGCGTCAACTCGCTGGCCGCGCCGCCGAGTCGGGTCTGAGGGTGGAGCGTTCCGGAGCGGTGGGCCTGGTCCTCGCCAGGCCCGCCAGGCTGTTGGGCGTCGAACCCTTCTTCATGGAGTTCATCGCCGGGATCGAGGAGACCCTCGCCGAACGCGGGCTCTCCGTGCTGCTGCACGTCGTTCCCGGCCACGAGGAGGAGATCGCCACCCACCGGCGCTGGGCGGAACGCGGGCTCGTGGACGCGGTCGTCCTGGTCAACCTGACCACGGACGACCGCCGTCCCGCGGTGCTGCGCGAGCTCGCCATGCCCACGGTGGTGGTCGGCTCCCGGCCGCCGGAGCCCGGCATCGCACCGGTGGCCACCGACGACGTCGAGCCGGTGCGGGAGGCGCTGACCAGCCTCCTCGACCTGGGGCACCGGCGGATCGCCCGGGTCACAGGACCCGCCCCGCTGCTGCACACCGTGGCCAGGACCAGGGCGCTGCTCGACACCTGCCGGGAGGCCGGCATCGAGCCGGTGATCGTGGAGGGCGACTACTCGGCGGAGAGCGGGGCCGCGCTGACGGCCCGGCTGCTGCGCGAGGAGGAGCGGCCGACGGCCATCCTCTACGACAACGACGTGATGGCCGTCGCCGGGCTCGGCGTGGCCAAGGAGCTGGGCTTCGCGGTGCCCGACGAGCTGTCGCTCGTCGCCTGGGACGACTCCACGATGTGCCAGCTCTCGACGCCCGCGCTGTCCACCATGCGCGGCGACGTGCACCAGTTCGGCGTCTCGGTCGGGCTCACGGCCCTGGAGCTGATCGACGGGGTGCCGGTCGTGCGGCGCTGGTCGCCCACGGTCAGGTTCGTGCCCCGGGGAACGACGGCGCCACCGCCCCCCGAGTGACCGACCGCCGGATGTCGGCGGCCCGCCGGTGGGCGGGCCGCTGCGGCGTGCCGCCGGCCGGGCGGCCCCGGTCAGCCGCCGGCCACGGCGAGGGCGCCGGCCGGGACCTCGGTGGCGGTCTCGGTCACCGCCACCCGGCCGCCGAGGCGCGGCGCCGGAAGGAACCCCGGATCGCCGCTGAGCAGCAGCCGGACGGCCGCCCAGGGCAGGTTCACCCCGGCGAAGGCCGTCTGGAAGATGCCGGCCGAGGGGCGGGGGTTGGCCTCCAGCAGCATCGGCCGCCCGTTCCGGTGGCGCAGCTGCACGTTGGAGAGGTACGCCAGCTCGAAGTGGTTCACCAACCGCTCCGCGATCTCCGGGTAGACGGGATCGTCCAACAGCACCCGGTAGCGGCCCTCCTTGGCGCGCGCTATGCCGGCCAGCAGCCGGCCGCCGGGCGTCGAGAGGCAGTCGACGCTGACCTCGGGCCCCTCGAGGTAGGGCATCACGAGGAAGGCGGGCACCTTCTCGTGCTCGTCGGCGGCCCGCTTCAGCGCGTCGGCCACCGCGTTCACGGAGACCAGCGGCCTGGCGGGTTCGAGCAGGTCCCGCATGCTGAGCGGGCTGTCGTCCAGGATGCGGAAGCCGAACGCCGAGTACTCGCCCGCCGGCTTGATGCAGACGGTCTCGCCGGCACCGGCCAGCTCCGCGACCGCCGCCCGCAGCCCCTCGGCGTCCCGCACCACCCGCCACTCGGGCACCGGCACGCCGATCGCCGAGGCCACCTCGTAGGTGCGGCTCTTGCTGGTGAGCACGTCGATCGCGGCCGGCGACGAGCACATCAGCCGGGTGCCGACCGCCGCGAAGTCGTCGGCCCGGCCCGCGAGGGCGTCGAGCCGCCGGGGCGGCACGAGCACGTCGATGCCGTGTCGCCGACAGAAGTCCAGGGCGAACTCGGCGTAGGTCTGGTTGTTCACGCGACGCGGCTCGACCTCCGCCACGTCACAGGCCGCCAGGGCGGCCGCGCCGCGGTCCACGTTGCTGCCGTAGATCCGGACCGGGGTCGCGTCGGGGTTGTCCCGCAACATCCGGATCACCTGCGTCGTGGCCGCTCCCGCGCTGCTGAGCCAAATCCGTAGTGCTATCGCGCACTCTCCCGTCATCACAGAAAGCGGGCCGACCATGATCGGATGTGAAACGGATCATAGCCCCGAACGATGACGCTCATGTTTCACCGTCGAACGTCTCTCCGTACGGTGTGGCCTGCGACGATGGCGCGACCGGCGAGGGTCAGCGGCGCGGCTCCCCGGCGCTCGGCTCGGCGGCGAACGAGGCCATCGCCCGCTCGGCCGTGGCCCTGGCCCGGCGGCCCGTCGTCAGCAGCCCGAACAGCAGCACCAGAGCCCCGCAGCCGGCGATCACCCACCACCCCGCGGTGCGTGAACCGTTGGCCAGGGTGGTGCCCACCACCGCCACGCCGAGCGCCGAACCCACCTGCCGACCCGTCGACGCGATCCCGGCCGCCACCCCGGCCTGGGCGCGCGGCATCCCGGTCACCGCCGTGTTGGTGATGGGCGCGTTGACCAGGCCGAAGCCGATCCCGAACAGGACGTAGGCGGTGAACAGCAGCCCGAGCGACGAGTGGGGCTCCAGCCTGGTCAGCAGCAGCCCGCTGGCCAGGATCGCCACCCCCGCCGGCAGCAGCGGAACCCGGGCGTTGAAATGACCCACCAGATAGCCGGAGAGCGGCGAGGCGAACAGCGTCACGGCGGCCATCGGCAGCAGGTGCAACCCGGCCTCGAACGGCGACAGATGGCGGTCGTTCTGCAGGTAGATCGTGTTCAGGAACAGGAAGCCGCCGAGCCCGGCGAACGCCAGCACCGCGATCCCGAACGCCCCGCTGAACGGCACGCTGCGGAAGAACCGCATCTCCAGCAGCGGCTCGGCGCGGCGCGGCTCGTACCGGAGCAGCCCACCGAGCGCCAGGACCGCGACCGCGAAGCTCCACAGCAGGATCGGGGACGACCAGCCCTCCTTGCCGCCCTCGATGATGCCGAAGGTGACCGAGCCGAGCAGCACGATGACCAGCAGCTGCCCGACCGGGTCGAGCCGGCGCGGACGCGGGGCGCGCGACTCGGGGACGTAGCGCATGGTGAGCACCAGCGCCGTCAGACCGATCGGCAGGTTGATCCAGAAGATGGCGCGCCAGTCGAAGACGCTGACCAGCGCGCCGCCGAGGATCGGCCCGACCGCCATCGAGATCCCCACCACCCCGCCCCAGACGCCGATCGCCCTGGCCAGCTCCCTGGGTTCCCGGAAGGTGTTGGTGATGATCGACATCGCCACCGGGTTCAGCATCGAGCCGCCGATCGCCTGACACGCCCGGAACGCCACCAGCCAGCCAAGACCGGGAGCCAGCGCGCACAGCAACGAGCCCGCGGTGAACACCGCGAGACCGATCTGGAAGACCCGGCGGCGGCCCACCCGGTCGGCCGTCGAACCCGACAGCATCAGGAAGGACGCCAGCACCACGGTGTAGATGTCCACCGTCCACTGCAGCCCGGAGACGCTGGCCCCCAGCTCCCGCTCGAGCGAGGGCAACGCGACGTTCAGCGCGGTGATGTCCAGGCTGACGATCAGCAGGCTCATGCAGCAGATCGCCAACACCAGGAGCCGGCGTCGACGGGGAAGCATCTCGGTCTCTGGCATGTCCATCCAGGCTAGTCGTCGGCAGGCCGACGGCGCGCGGCGGGTAGTCCTCCCGGGTGGCCGGGCATACCGCAGGGGAATACCGGTGGCCGGCGCGATGTTGCGCCGACGCCGGCATCCGTGCCGGAAGCACCGAAGTCCAGCTCGCGAGGAGGGGACGTGCCGAACACCTCACCGGAGACGAACGTCATCGCCTACCGGGCGGCCGAGCAGCTGCTCGACGCCCGCGACCCGCGTGGCGCCCTCAAGCTCCTCGACCCCGTGATCACCGCCCACCCCGAGAACACTGCCGCCCGCCTGCTGCGCGCCCGTGCCTTCTTCCTGGCCGCCCAGCTCCGCGCCGCCGAACAGGAGTTCATGCTGATCATCGAGCGCGAGCCGGACAACGCCTTCGCCCACTTCGCCCTCGCCCGCACCCTCCAACGGGCCAACCGGAACGCCGAGGCGCTCGGCCACTTCCGGCTCGCCGCCGCCCTCGACCCGCGCCCCGACTACCTGGCCGAGGCCCGCTTCGAACAGGCTCCCTGATCGGCCGCGGCCGATCCCCGGTACCTGGTAGACATCACCCCATGCGGGTGAGCGAGGCACGAGCGGCGGCGCGGGACTGGATCGGACGACACGGCAGCCGGACGCCCGGCTTCCGGGGGGCGTACCTCAGCGGATCGACCGTCGACCTGCCCGCCACCGCCGAGGTGCCGGCCGGCTCCGACACCGACGTCATGCTCGTCGTCGACGCCGCCGAACTCCCTGAGAAGCCGGGCAAGTTCCTCCACCACGGCGCCCTCCTCGAGGTCACCGTGGTGCCCTGGGAACAGCTGCGCTCGCCCGAGCACGTGCTCGCCAGCTACCACCTGGCCACCCCCTTCAGGACCGACACGGTCATCGCCGACCCCACCGGCGACCTGGGCCGCCTCCGCGAGCGGGTCGCCGCCGGCTTCGCCGAACCCCACTGGGTGGCGCGCCGCCGCGCGGAGGCCAGGGGCCGCGTCGAGCGCGGCCTGCGCGGCCTCGACCCCGACCGGCCCTGGCCCGCGCTCGTCATCGGCTGGCTCTTCCCCACCGGCGTCACCACGCACGTGCTCCTCGTCGCCGCGCTCCGCAACCCCACCGTGCGGCTGCGCTACGTCGCCACCCGCGACCTGCTCGCCGAGCACGGCACCCCGCACCGCCACGAGGAACTGCTGCGACTGCTCGGCAGCCACGCGCTCACCGCCGAGCGCGCCGAACACCACCTGCGGGCCCTCGCCGCCACCTTCGACGCGGCGGCCGCGGTGGCCGGGACGGCCAGGACACAGTTCCCGTTCCGCACCGACCTCACCCCGGCCGCCCGCCCCATCGCCATCGACGGCAGCCTCGCCGCGATCCGCGCCGGCCGGCACCGCGAGATCGCCTTCTGGCTCGCCGCCACCTTCGCCCGCTGCCACCTGGTGCTCGAGGCCGACGCGCCGGCCGCGCTCACCCGCGCGCACCGGCCCGCCTTCGCCGAACTCCTCGCCGACCTCGGCATCGTCACTCCCGACGACCTGCGCGCCAGGGCCGAAGCCGCACTCGCCTTCCTGCCCACCCTCGACGCCTGGGCCGACGAACTGCCCGCGCCGGCCGGCGCGGGCAGCCCGTCGGCCAGCCGCTAGACCGCCAGCGCCCGGTGCGCCGCCGCGGTGATCCCCGTGGCGTCGATACCGGCCTCCTTCAACTGCTCGTCACCGGTGGCCGAACCCGGCAGGGTGGTCACGGCGAGCCGCACCAGACGCGGCACCGGGCTCCCGTCGGTGAACGCGTCGAGCACCGCGTCGCCGAGCCCGCCCTCCGGATGGTGGTCCTCCACCGTGAGCAGACAGCCCGTCACCTCGGCCGCCGCCCGCAGCGTCGTCACGTCCACCGGCTTCAGCGAGTACAGGTCGATCACCCGCACCGGAATCCCCTCGGCCGCCAACTCGTCGGCCGCCGCCAGCGCCTCGTGCACCGTCACCCCGGCCGCCACCAGCGTCAGCCGGTCCTCGGCCGAGGAACGCAGCACCTTGCTGCCGCCGATCGGGAACTCCTCGTCAGGACCGTAGATCACCGGGCTGCCGCCCCGCGTGGTGCGCAGATACCGCACCCCGGACGCCTCGGCGGCCATCTCCGCGACCAGCCGCGTCGTCTGGTTGGCGTCGCACGGGTAGAGCACCGTGCTGCCGTGCACCGCACGGAACATCGCCAGGTCCTCGAGACCCATCTGCGAAGGACCGTCCTCACCGATCGCTACCCCGGAGTGCGAACCCGCCACATTGAGCTGGGCATGGCTGACCGCCGCCATCCGGACGAAGTCGTGCGCCCGGGTCAGGAACGCCGCGAACGTCGACACGAACGGCAGCCAGCCCCGCACCTGCATCCCCACCGCCGTCGCCATCAGCTCCTGCTCGGCGATATAGCACTCGAAGAACCGGTCGGGATGCTCCTTGGCGAAGAACTCGGACCGCGTCGAGTCGCTCACCTCGCCGTCGAGCGCCACGATGTCACCGCGATCGGTGCCCACCGCGGCCAGCGCCCGACCGTACGCGTCCCGGGTCGCCACCTTCTCGCCCACCGAGAAGACCGGCAGCTCGGCGTGGACCCCGTGCCGGGAGCGCGGCGCCGTCGCCGCCGCCGGCCGCGCCACGTCGACCTGGATGCGCCGCTCACCGCCCAGCTCCTCGATCGCCTCAGCCGGCTCGGGCAGCGGCTTCCCGTGCATCCCCTCCCGGTTCTCGACGGAGGCCACCCCCCGCCCCTTGAGCGTTCGCGCCAGCACCACCGAGGGCCGGTCGGAGACGCTCAACGCCTCCGCGTAGGCCGCGTCGATGGCCGCCGGGTCATGGCCGTCCACCTCGATCGCGTGCCAGCCGAACGCCTCGGCCCGCCGCGCGTAGGCGTCCAGATCCCACTCGTGCCGGGTCGGGCCACGCTGGCCGAGCCGGTTGACGTCCACGATCGCGGTCAGATTGCTCAGCCGCTCGTAGCCCGCGTGCTCGAACGCCTCCCAGATCGAGCCCTCGGCCAGCTCGCTGTCACCGCACAGCACCCACACCCGGTACGGCATCGGCTCGAGACGGCGCCCGGCCAGCGCGAGACCCACCCCCACCGGCAGCCCCTGCCCCAGCGAGCCCGTCGCCACGTCCACCCACGGCAGCTTCGGCGTCGGATGCCCCTCCAACCGGCTGCCGAGCTTGCGGAACGTCAGCAGCTCGTCGTCGCTCACCGCGCCCGCCGCCTTGTACACCGAGTACAGCAGCGGCGAAGCGTGGCCCTTGGAGAAGATCAGGTGGTCGTTGCCCGGGTGGTCAGGCCAGTCGAAGTCGTACCGCAGATAGCGGCCGAGCAGCACGGCCATCAGGTCCGCCGCCGACATGGACGAGGTGGCGTGCCCCGAGCCGGCGGCCGCGGTGGCCCGCACCGAGTCCACCCGCAACTGCTGGCCGAGCTCGGCCAGATCGAGGTCCGTGGTCGTCGTCATGCCTGCCTCCCGCGGCGCCACCGGCCGCTGCCGCGGCCGGCCCACCGTGTCGTCGCTTGCGTCACTTCGTCGCTGTGGTCGCTGTGGTCGTTGTCCCGTTCGCCTGCCTGTCCTTCACCTGTCACCTGTCACCTGTCGATGTTCGGGGGCGCGAGTACCCCGCCGCCCGCGGCCCCTAACGGGGCCCGCGCGCGGTCAGCCGCCGCTGACCGGACCCGTCCGGCTCCCGCCGCCCGGCACCGCGCCCTCGTAGGGCCAGCGCAGCAGCGCCCCGAGGCCGCCCACCGGAAGCGTCGCGGAGACGGCCGTGCCGTCGCCGAGCGCCACCACGTCGGCACCCGTCGCCGCCGCCGAGCGCAGCAGCGCGTCGTCCGCCCGCGCCTGGTGCGGCGCCGGATCGCCCAGATACCGCGTGTCGCCGCGGCGCACCGCCACCTGGTCGGGATCGTGCCCCACCCAGACGTCGCGCCGCAGATCGGGACCGCCAGAGCGCACCAGCAGCGAGGCGATCCGGTGCTCGCGCGCCGCGTCCACCAGGGCCGGCACCCCCTCGGCGGCGTCGATCCTGCCGTGCGCCGGCGACCGACCCTCCTCGAAGCTGTCCAGCGCCCGCTCCGCGTCCAGCCGCGCCCGCTCCGCGCGGGCGTCCGCCACCTCGGTGTCCAGGCGCCGGTTGTCGGAACCCCGCGCCCGGCCACCGCGGTCGGACTCCACGGCCACCGCCCGCAGCCACTCGGGCAGCCGGTCGAGCACCGCCCGCCGCTCCCGCACGTCACCGGCGAGCACCAGCACCTCGACGCCGGCCCGCTCCGCGTCGACGGCCAGCGCCTCCGCGATCCGCTCGGCGTTCTCGTCCCAGGTGTTCTCCACCGCGAGCTGGAAGTGCCACTCCGACCAGTCGGCCCGCCCGGTCCTGTGCAGCGGCCACTCCTGGCCCCGCACCTCGTCGATCGAGCGCGGCCGCCGGCCGTGGCCGAGCAGCTCGAAGTCGGCGCCCCTGCGGTCCACGAAGGCCACCAGGCACACCGGGTCCCGCGCCGCGTAGTCGAGCAGCGGGCCGAGCCTCGGCAGCACCGCCCAGTCGGCCAGCGATGTCGCGGGCGGCGCCACGGGCAGCGGCGTGTCCAGCACGACCCGGCCCTCGGTGGCGAAGACCGCGTGCCCCTCGGGATCGGGGTCGAGCCCGCTCAGCGTCGCGTGCAGGGCGCGCACCGTCGCGTCGTCCGCGCCCTGCTCGGCCAGCCGTTCGCAGGCGTCCCGCGCCTGGAGCGCGCGCTGCGCCGCGGCGTCCGCGGTGATGGCCGAGGTGTCGAAGTAGACCGAGGCCCACGGCCCCGGGTGGTGCAACAGGGGATCGAGGAAGTCGAGCTTCATCAGAACTCCTTGAGTGGAGACCCTCGGTTTCAACCGGGGGAGGATCGCATCCCTGGCTTGTACTTAGCGGAGCGTAGCGGTATGGCTGCGGAATGCTCTGGTAGAGTGATGGGGTCGTCGGGGCGAGAACCAAGCTTCGGCGGTCTACCGCTGGGCATGGGGGCACCTCCCGGACGAAGTCTGGGGGAGGGATGTGAGGTCTGTGGAGCGGGTGTAAGACCCTGGCTTGGGTGCGTCCCGGGGGCGATTCGCGGTGAATCAGAAAGGTCCTCCCGCGAGGGCAGGGATCGCCATCCACTCGTGGACGGGGAGGAAGTCAAGCCGTCACCTTCCCGAACTCGCGGAGGAGGGCGTCCTTGAAAGCCGGCAGATCGGCCGGCTTCCTGCTGGTCACGAGCGTGGTGCGCGCCGTGTCGTCCACGTGCACCCGCTCGTCGACCCACGTCGCTCCCGCGTTCCGCAGGTCGGTGCGGAGGCTGGGCCAGGACGTCAGGGTCCGGCCGGGCAGCACGCCGGCCTCCGCCAGCAGCCACGGCGCGTGGCAGATCGCGGCCACCGGCTTGCCGGCGTCGAAGAAGGACCGGACGAAGGCCACCGCGTCCTCGTCGAGGCGCAGCGCGTCCGGGTTGGCCACCCCGCCAGGCAGCACGAGCGCCTGGTAGGCGTCGGCCGAGGTCTCGGCGACCGTCTCGTCGACCGGGAAGGTGTCGCCCTTGTCCAGGTGGTGGAACGCCCGCACGTGCCCGGGCCGGGTGGAGACCAGGCGTGGGATCTCGCCGGTCTCGGCCAGCGCCTCCCAGGGCTCGGTCAACTCGACCTGCTCCACCCCCTCGGGCGCCGTCAGGAAGGCGATCAGCATGGTGTCTCACCGTCTCTCGTGCCGTCTCTCGTGCGCGATATCGCGCACGTCAGCCCGCCGAGTAACCGCCCGAGCGGCCGGGGAAACGCCCCACGCTCCCGGGCGGCGGCGCCACCCCACCCACGACTTCGAAATCGTTTACTGCCGGCCCGGGTTGAGGAGAGGCCCGTGCTGTCAGGGCCATTGACGGTCCGAGCGCCGGCCGTCTAGCGTGCGCAGCGATCTCGGAGGGAAACGGTTACTACGAACGGCCGGCCTCTGGGAAAACGGTTACTTCCCTCGCCGAGGAGGACGATCGGATGACCACTGGACCGCGTCGCCGCACCATGCTCGGGATCGCCGCCGCCGGAACCGCCACCGGCCTGCTCCCGCTCTCCCTCCCCACCACCGCCCTGGCCGCCGAGCCCACCACCGCCCGGGCCGCCGCGGGCGGCGCCAGACCCGGCGCCCTCGACGCCCTGGTCTTCGGCGACCCGGCGTCCGAGGCGGCCCACGGCCTGGTCGCCGACGGCACCGAGCTGGTCGCCGGGCCGACCGGTGGCCAGGCCAGGGTCGCCCTGCCGGCGGCCACGGCCACCGACCGCGGCGGCGACCTGCGGTTCACCATCGCCGTCGACCCGGCCGCGCAGAACCACCTCACCCTGCTCCTCTGGGGCGAGGACGACTCCGAGTACCGGACGGTCCTGCTGGTCGACGGGGAGCAGGCCAGCTACCGGGGCGCCGCCGACTACGAGCCGGTCAACGCCGGCACCCGGGCGGCCGCGCTGACCGGCCGCCACTTCCTCACCACCGCCCTGCTGCCGCTGGCCGCCACCCGCGGCCGGAGCCACGTCCAGATCACCCTGCGCACCATGGCCGCCTCGCTCACCGGCACGGTCACCGCGCGCTCCCGGCGCTACCTGGAGGCGTTCACCCATCCGGCGCCCTGGGTGCCGCCTTTCGACGGTGACGTAACCGGTTACCAGAAGACGGCCAGGGCCGCCCCCGCGCTGACCCCGGAGGCCGAGCGCGCCCTGGTGGAGCGCTACCGCGCCCGGCAGCTCGACACCTTCGACGCGCTCTCCCGGCGGGTCGACGCCGACCCGGCCGCCACCATGTCGATCGTCCGCTACCAGGACGAGCTGCGCTTCTACGCGGAGGCCCTGTCGACCGACTGGTGCCCCGCCGCCACCCCCGCCGCGAAGCGCGAGGCCCTGACCCGGATCTTCGCCTCCGTCGACGCCTACACCCGCCAGTACTACGGCAACGTGCGGAGCCTCGGCAACGGCGGCCACCAGTCCGACTGGGGCGGCTACCACTCGGCGCTCGGCGAGGCGCTCTACATCGTCGAGAACCTGATCGCCGACCCGGAGGTGTACGGCGCCGACCGCTTCGCCGCGCTGCTCGCCGAGCCGTTCGAGACCGGCTCCGCGGACGGCGACAACAGCATCGCGGGCGTCGGCTGGGACGGCGGGGAGCTGACCAGGTTCGGCGCCTGGGAACGGGTGCTCAAGGCCGCCTTCGACTTCGCCAGGTCCCGCCTCTCCTACATCCACAACCAGGTCATGTACACCTACGAGGGCGCCTGGAAGGCCCACGAGGGGCTGCGGGTCATCCGCTCCGGGTACTACGAGGGCCGGGCCAGGAGCCACCGCATCGCGCTGGAGGCGCTGGGCGCCGCCCCGTTCCTCGGCGAGGAGGTGCTCGTCGGCCCGGAGGGCCGCGAACTCGACCTCTACCACAGCCTGTTCCAGCACGACAGGAACGCCCAGTACACCCAGGACTACCTGCGCGTCGTGATGCGCGGACTGGCCACCAGCAAGCTCGACGGCTCGGGCCTGGTGGTACGCCGGCTGCCCTACGGCCGCCACCACACCGGGCTCACGGCAGCCGGCCTCACCCGGGAGAACGGCTACGTCGGCAACTACGGCGAGGCGACCAACTACCTGCCGTCCTGGTTCCACCGCACCTTCGGCCACGCCGGCGACGAGGAGCTGAACGACGAGATCCTGCGGCTCGCGCTCCGCAGCGTGCACGCCCGCGGCCAGACCCGCTACCAGTCGGAGGACGCCGCCGGCCGCCGGCTGATGCGGATGCAGCAGGTGGTGGACGACCGGAACTCCGCCTACCCGGGCCGCGTCGCCTACGCGACCGACGACCAGAGCCCCGCCCAGGCCATGGGCTTCGCCTCCCTGGAACACCACATGGCCCGCCACCCCGAGCGCTACCGGGGCCGCGAGTGGGCGCCCTACTGGGAGTACGCCGCCGAGGCGGTCGGCTTCCTCCAGCAACAGCTCGCGGACAACCAGTACTTCAACCTCTTCGAGTCCCGGATCCTGCCCAACCACCGCTACACGCTCGGCTTCCGGGAGACCTGGGAGTACGTCGCGGCGGGGCGCGCCGACTTCCCGCGGTTCGGCGGCCGGACGGCGGCCGGCGTGGTGCTGCCGCACACCGACCTCGACCGGTACACGGACGCCGAACTCGACCGGCTCGGCGTCACCCGCGACCAACTGCCGGCCCGCTTCGCCTGGGTGGACGTCGACAACCTGCTGTTCTGCGCGCGGGACGGCGAGACGCACCTCTTCGCCTCGCTCATCATGCGCAACAAGGGCGGGTTCCAGGCCAACGGCCGGCTGCACGCCCAGTACGGCGGACACGACCAGCTGGCGCAGTTCGCCACCTCGGGCGTGCTGCGGTACCAGGAGTACACGCTGCGCGCCCCCTCGGTCGAGGAAGCCATCCTCCACGACCGCTACAGCCCGCCGGGCGCGCCGCCGCTGGCCCAGGCCGGCGAGCTGACCCCGGTCGCGTTCCAGCCGGGCGTCGGCCGCACCGACCGCGACAACTTCCGCGAGGACACCCCCTACGCCGGCTACCCGGAGCTGGCCTTCGCCCGCTACGGCCGCTACCTCTTCGCCGCCAACACCACCCGCGCCGCCCACCGCAACCAGCGCGACCACACGGTGCCGCTACCGCCCGAGCACCGCGGCGACCGGGTGCTCGACCTGGTCTCCGGCGAACGCCTGCGGGTAGTGGATGGCGGGCTGCCGCTCGCGCCGGGCGAGGCCGTGGTGCTGCGCCTCGCCACCACGGAGGCCGGCGCGGACGTGCCGGCCGCGGTGGACGTCGTCGTCACCACGCCGGGCTCCGGCGCGGTCGGCCTCAGCTGGAAGCCGGCCGCCGGCGCCGACTCGTACACCGTCAGCCGCGCCGACCGGGCCGGCGGCCGCTACGTGGAGGTGGCGCGCGGGCTCACCGACGCGAGCCACCTCGACCGGGTGTCGTCGGCGTCGTCGGCGTCGTCGGGGGAGGCCGTGCACCACTACCGGGTTCGGGCCGTGAACGCGCGGGGCGGCGGCCGTCCCTCGTCACCGGTCACGGCCGTCGTGACGCCCGCGCACAGCCGGGGCCTGCGCGGCGGATCCTGGCGCGACGACGCGGTGGGGGAGGGGGCGGCCGGCTCGGCCGCGGTGCGCGGCGGCACCGTCACGGTCTCGGGCGTGGCGGGCGCCGGCTTCGCCGCCGGCGACGACGACCACGTCTACGACCGCGACCACCACGACTCGCTCCACCTGGTGAGCCGGCTCGCCAGGGGCGGCGTCGCCGTCACCGCCCGGCTGGCCGGCGCCGCGGGCACGGTCAACGGCGTGATGCTGCGGGACGCCACCGGCGGCCTGGCCCGCTACGTCTACCTGGGCGCGGACGCCGACGGCCGACTCGAACTGCGGACCAGGAGCCTGGACTCCCGGGAGGACATCGGCCAGGGCAACGCCGGCCAGAACGCGGCGGGCGGTATCACCCGCAGCCCGATGCTGGTCGACCTCGGCGAGGACGTCGAACACCGGCTGGCCGACACGCCGTTCGTCCGCCTCGTCAGGCACGCGGACTCCCACCTGGTGACGGCGCTGGTCTCCGCCGACGGCCGCGCCTGGGAACGGATCGGCGCCTCCGTCACCCCGATGGTCGACGTGCTGCACGCCGGCGTGGCCGCCACCGCCGACACCGTGTTCCGCGGCGTCTCCGTGGACGCGGTGCGGGACGGCGTCGCCCTGCCGTCGGTCGCCAGGGCGACCGACGGCGTCACCGTCCACTGGAACAAGCCGAAGGGCGCCGTCGCCTTCTCACTCCACCGCACCACGGGCGACGCCGGCTGGACCCGCCTCACGGACCAGCAACGCGGCTTCTCCCACCGGGACGACACCCCCTTCGGCACGGCCGACTACCGCGTCACCACCCACTTCACGGACGGCTCGACGACAACCAGCTGACGGTCTGCCGGGCCGCGGGGCCGCTGGCCGCGGCGGGCTGAACTGGGAGCGGCGGCCGGCCGGCCCGGGCCGGCTCCGCCGGCCTGGCGCCGGTTCGCCGTGGCCCGGCAGGCGGTGCCGGCCGTCCCGCTAGCCGCCGGACCGCTGGCTGCGGCAGCCCCCCGGGCCGGTGCCGGTTCGACGGCGTTCGGTAGGTGCTGCTGCGGCCGCCGGGCCCGATCGGCCGGCCCTGCCGTGCCGGCAGTCGCCGGCCCCCGGCCGGAGAACGGCTACCGCCGTTGAGGGGCGCCGGGGCGGCGCGTGGCACGACCGGCGCTCGCTCGCCCGTTCACCGCCCGGCGGCGGGACTCGCCCCCACCGGCTGGACGGCCCCCCGGGCGAGGGGGCCGGTCCAGTGGGCGGAGCCGCAGCCTCCGACACCCACCGCGCGGCGTCTGCTTCCTACTGGGTTCGGCTCCGCCCGGCGGCCGTCCGCCGGGTCGGGTCCGGCAGCCGTCGACAACCACCGCGCGGGGCGCGGGCGGACGCCCGCCGGCCCCGGCGCCAGCCGCTGGGCGGAGAGGGCGGGTGGGTGGGGGAGAACCCCCACCCACCGCGCGCGTGGCGTTCAGGCCGTCACGCGGGGTGTTCCGTGCGGTCGGCGCCCCAGAGGGTGTGGAAGGAGCCCTCGCGGTCGACGCGCTGGTAGGTGTGCGCGCCGAAGAAGTCCCGCTGGCCCTGGACCAGCGACGCCGGGAGGCGGTCGGAGCGCAGCGCGTCGTAGTAGGCGAGCGCGGCCGAGAAGCCGGGCGCCGGCACGCCGAGCGCGGTGGCCTGGGAGACCACGTGGCGCCAGCCCACCTGCGCGTCCCGCAGCGCCTCGGTGAACGTCGCGTCGGCCAGCAGCGTCACCGGGGCCTCGTCACCCCGGTGGTACGCCTCGCGGATCCGGTTGAGGAAGCGGGCCCTGATGATGCAGCCGCCCCGCCAGATGGTGGCCATCGTGCCGAGGTCGAGGTCCCAGCCGTACTCCGCGCTGCCCGCCTGCATCAGGTGCCAGCCCTGGGCGTAGGCGACGATCTTCGAGGCGTAGAGCGCCTGCTCCACGCTGTCCGCGAACCGCGCCGCGTCGTCCGGGTGGAGCTCGGGCAGCTGCGGCCCGGGGAGTGCCGCGGACGCCGCGCGCAGGTCGGCGTGGCCGGAGATCGCGCGGGCGAACACCGCCTCGGAGATGCCGGACACCGGGACGCCCAGGTCGAGCGCCGTCTGCACCGTCCAGCGGCCGGTGCCCTTCTGCTCGGCGCGGTCGGCCACGATGTCGACGAACGGGCGGCCGGTGTCCGCGTCCTGGTGCGCCAGCACCTCGGCGGTGATCTCGATCAGGTACGAGTCGAGCCGGCCGGTGTTCCACTTGCGGAAGATCTCGGCGATGTGCGCCGGGTCGTAGCCGGCGACCTTCCGCAGCAGGTCGTAGGACTCCGCGATCAGCTGCATGTCGGCGTACTCGATGCCGTTGTGCACCATCTTCACGAAGTGGCCGGCGCCGTCCGGGCCGATGTGCGCGCAGCAGGGTTCGCCGTCGACCTGCGCGGCGATGCTCTCCAGCAGCGGGCCGAGCGCCTGGTACGACTCGGGGGAGCCGCCCGGCATGATGCTCGGACCGTTGAGCGCGCCCTCCTCGCCACCCGAGATGCCGCAACCGACGAAGTGCAGCCCGCGCTCGCGCAGCGCCGCCTCCCGCCGCCTGGTGTCCAGATAGTGGGCGTTTCCGCCGTCCACGATCATGTCGCCGGGTTCCAGGAGTGGCGCGAACTCGTCGATCACGGCGTCCGTCGGCGCGCCGGCCTTCACCATCACCACGAGCCGCCTGGGCCGCTCCAACGCGGCGACGAACTCCTCGGCCGACTCCGCCGGCACGAAGTCACCCTCGTGGCCGTAGGTGGCCACCAGGTCCCTGGTCTTGGCCGCGGTGCGGTTGTGCACGGCGACGGTGTGACCGTGCCTGGCGAAGTTTCGGGCCAGGTTCCGGCCCATCACCGCCAGTCCGGTGACGCCGATCTGGGCCTGCCGCGCCATGTCATCAACTCCTGTAGTCAGGTTGATCCCACCCGTGCCCCCATGCAACCAGTGTCACGGGTGATCGCAACACGGGAGTGAGAAAAAAGTCTCAGGCAGCTTGGTGCGGATCCGGCCGCACGGCGGGTGACCGGCGTGGCGGGACGATCTCGGGGTCGAGCTCGTCGAGCCCCAGCCGTGCCCTGCGGTGCCGCAACTCGCCCTCCGCGCTGGCCAGGGTCCG
This sequence comes from Streptomyces mayteni, assembly GCF_054783955.1. Lineage (NCBI taxonomy): Bacteria > Bacillati > Actinomycetota > Actinomycetes > Kitasatosporales > Streptomycetaceae > Streptomyces > Streptomyces mayteni. Next base: position 57,809 of record NZ_BAAGPR010000023.1, read on the forward strand.
GTCGAAGGTGCCGGGCCAGGCGGCGCGGAGGCGGCGGTAGCGGCTCACCTGTTCCTCGGCGGCGGTCAGCGCCTCGGCGTGCCGGTCGAAGTGGGCCAGGCTCTCCGCCAGGTTGCCGAGGGCGCGGGCGAGCTCGGGCTCGTGGGCCGAGCTGGCGCGGTGGGCCGCGCGGAACAGCTCGACGGCCTCCAGGTCGGCGGCGAGCGAGTCGTCCCAGCGGCGCAGCCGGTAGGCGCGCACGCCGAAGCCGATCAGCGACCTGGCGAGCTGGGGGCCGTGCGTCTCGGGGGCACGCGCCACCAGCCGGCGGCCGATCGCCACGGCCTCCTCGTCGCGGACGATCGCCTCCGCGTCCCGGTCAAGACGCGACAGGTCGGTGCCCAGGCAGGACAGGGTGTGGGCCAGATCCGGCTCCAGGCGCGCCAGGTCATCGGCGGACTCGCCGACCAGGCGCCTGAGCGAGCGCAGCGCCTCCTCGTCGACGGCGAGCGCCTCGTGCAGCCGGCCGACCTCGGTCAGCGTGGACCCCAGCTTGACGAGCATCCGCGGCAGTTCCGCCTCGTGGGCCGCCGGGTTCTCCGCGGCCAGCCGGCGGAGGGCCGCCGTCGACTCGGTGAAGACGGCGAACGCCTCGTCGTACCTGGCGAGCCGGTGCAGGTCCGTGCCCAGCTGCCCCAACGCCTGGGCCAGCTGGGCCTCGTGCCGGTCCGGGTCGCCGGCCACCAGCTCGCGCAGGATCGCCACCGCCTCCTCGTCGACGGCCAGCGCCTCGTCCCACCGCCCCTGGTGGGTCAGGTCGACCCCGGTGCACTCCAACGCCCCGGCCAGATAGGGCAGATAGCTCTCGGACCACTCCTCGACCAGGCGCCTGGCCAGGACCACGGCCTCCTGGTCGACCGTCAGCGCCTCGTCCCAGTGACCCTCGCGGGACAGCTCGACGCCCAGGTTCCGCAGGGCGTCGACCAGGTGGTAGCCGTGCCTGGCGAAGTCCTCGGTGGCCAGGTCGCGGACGAGGTCGAGCGCCTCCCTGGTGATGGCGAAGCCCTCCTCGTACCGGCCGAGTCGGTTCAGGTCGACGCCGAGGTTGCTCAGCCCCCTGGCCAACTCGGCGGCGTGGTCGGCCGGGCCGTCGGCGAACAGCCGGCGGAGCAGCGCCACCGCCGTCTCGTCGACGGCGAGGGCGGCCGGCCAGTCGCCGAGCGCGGACAGCCGCACGCCGTGGTCGCCGAGGCGCCTGGCCCGCGACAGGTCGTCGTCGGCCGGCAGCGCGAGCACTCGGCCGGTCACGGCGGCCGCGGTGTGCACGAGCGCGTGCGTCGGGTACGGGATCAGCGCCGCGAGGGCCTTCAGCTCCTCGTCGGGGAGCGGGTTCTCCCGCACCGCGTCCGCTATCGCCCGGTCGATCGGGCCGGCGCCCGAGTGGGCCACGGCGACGGCCACCGGCAGCAGCCGGCTCGGCGCCTCCCCGATGACGGCGGTCACGGTGGCCAGCGCGCTCGGCGTGTGGTGCGCGGCCCTGGCCAGCAGGGTGAGCAATCGAGTCGGCCGGTCGGGACCGGCCTGGGACGTTCGCATCGCGGCCTCCTCGGGGCCAAGCGGCCTGACGGCCTGACGAAACAACGAATGACGACTGACAGGTGGCAACTGACGGCTGACGGATGACAGCTGACAAATGACGGAGAATGTCATCTGCCGGATGTCGCCTGGCAGATGAACGCTGACGGCTGACCGGTGACGCGCGACGCCGACGTTCAGGGGGTGGGCGCCAGCGCGGCGGCGACCACCGCGGCCCGCAGCGGCGGGCTCGCGGCCAGCTGGTCGGCGACGTACCGCTCGACGAGCCGGGCCGGCAGATGCGGGTCGAGCCAGGTGTCGGCGCGCTGTGGATAGACCTCTCGCAGCCACTCCGCCAGCCGCCGCATCGCGTCCGGATTGCGGCGCGGCAGCCCGGGGAAGTGGCCGAGCAGCGCCACCGCCTCGTCCAGGCCGCGCGCGCCGAGCACCGTGGCAGCCACGATCGCCGACCGCAGCCCGGCCCGCGACAGCGTGAGCCCGGCCGCCGCGGCGCTCCGCTCCCACCAGGACTCCTCGTCGGCGAACAACTGCCGCACGCCGGCGTCCACCGTGACCGGACCCGGCTGGCCGCCCAGGGTGGCGACCGCCGCGGCCGCGTGCAGCATCAGCAGCTGCGCCGGCTGGTGCGGCGGGGCCAGCGTGGCGGCCGGTGGCGCCGTGCCGAACCGGCGGGCGAAGTACCGCCCGGCCTGCGCGAACAGCTGTTCCTGGTCAGGACCCGTGGTGACCAACGGGCCGAGCACGACGCCGTCCGCCGGCGGCAGCGCCCTGGCCGTCTCACGTGGCAGCCCGGCCCGGAGCCGCGCCCACCACTCGCCGAACTCCCTGGCCGCCAGCACCACTCGCACGTCGGCGTCGCCGGCCGTCAGCGCGAGCAGCAGCGCGGGCAGGTCGGGACGGGTCTCCGCGTCGTCCACGAACAGCACCACGGGACGACCCCAGGCCGCCGCGGCCGCCACGGCCGCCGCCCCGCGGTCGCGCCGCACCCAGCCGCACACCACGCCGCCGGCCGCCAACCGGTCGGCGCACTCCACCAGCAGCCGCGTCTTGCCCGAGCCGGGCGCGCCGGACACCAGCCTGACCGGCCGCTCGTCGGACAGCGTGCCGCGCGACCAGCCGAGCAGCCCGCGCAGCTCGCCGTCCCGCAGCCGGTTGAAGCCGACCACCCGCTGCTCCGGGTTGAGCGCGGCCAGCACGCTGTTGCCGTGCGCCGCCTCGTCGGGACCCGGACCCACGGCCACCGCCGCCGCCCACGCCTCCCGGCGGGCGACGCCCGCCGCGTGCCGCTCCCACAGCGCGGTGCCGACCGTCGTCGCGACGCCGGAGAGCAGGCCGAGCAGCATGGCCAGCCACCAGGGCAGGAACCCGGCCACCGCGCTGCCCGCCCCCGCGGCCATCAGCACGCCGCTCATCGCGGCGAGCGCCCACGGCGACCGCCGCCACCACCGCCGACCGTTCGTCATCGTCGTCGCCTCCCCACCACCCGCCGGGACCCGCCCGGGCGCCGGGCCCACCACCCTGGCATTCACGCTACTCGCGGAATTGTCCTGAAAGGCCCCGTGGTTGGCTGCGAAACCGTCACACACGGCGTACGCCGGCGTGCCGGGTGACGAACGGTCAGCTTCGGCTCAGCGAGGTCACCACCAGGTCGGCGTGGTCCCTGGAGAGCTCGACCAGCTCCGCGTTGGGCCGGTCGTTGCCGTCGATCCAGGCCCGGGCCGCCGCCTCGTCCCGGCCGAAGCCCGTGTGCCGGCTCATCAGGCGCGCGTCGCGCAGGTCGGCCGCCGCGTCCACGTACCAGAGCTCGGCCATCAGGGACCGCGCCTCCCGCCAGCCCGGCAGGTCGCAGGCGAGGTAGTTCCCCTCGGTGACCAGCAGCGCGGCCCCCGCCGGCACCAGGTGGCGGGCCGCCACCGGCTCGTCGAGCGTCCGGTCGAAGTCCGGCACGTACGCGTCCCGGAACGGCTCGGCGACCAGCCGGCGCAGCAGCGCCTCGTATCCCCACACGTCGAAGCTCGGCTCAGAGCCCTTGCGGGAGCGCAGCCCGAGACGGTCGAGCTGCGCGTTGGACAGGTGGAAGCCGTCAAGCGGCACATAGGCCGCCGCGTCGCCGAGCGCCTCCCGCAGCGCCTGGGCCAGCGTCGACTTGCCGGCGCCCGGGGGCCCGGCCAGACCCAGCGCGGTTCGCGCCGCGCCCCCGCCGGCCAGCGACGCGGCCCTGTCCACCAGTGCGTCCAGTTCCATGCCCCGACCCTAGAGACCCCGGGCCCGGTCGGGCGACCCCCGGTCCTGCGGATGCGGGGCACGGGACCCGCGCCGACAATGGTGATCTCTGGCCCGCGAGACCCGGAGGCACAGCGCATGCCGGTCATCGAGACGCGGGGGGTGACCAAGAGCTTCGGCGTCACCCGGGCGCTGGACGGCGTCGACATCTCGGTGGAGCGCGGCCGGGTGCTCGGCCTGCTCGGCCCCAACGGCGCCGGCAAGACGACGCTGGTGCAAGTTCTCGCCACGCTGCTGCGCCCCGACGAGGGCCGGGCCACCGTCGCCGACTGCGACGTCGTCAGGGACGCGGCCCTGCTCCGCACCAGGATCGGCCTCGCCGGCCAGTACGCGGCCGTCGACGAGTTGCTGACCGGCCGCGAGAACCTGGACCTCGTCGGGCTGCTCTACCACGTCGGCCGCGCCGAGCGCCGCCGGCGGACCCAGGAGGTGCTGGAGTCCTTCGCCCTCGAGGAGGCCGCCGACCGCCCGGTGCGCACCTACTCGGGCGGCATGCGCCGCCGCCTCGACCTCGGCGCCTGCCTGGTCGGCCGGCCGCCCGTGCTCTTCCTCGACGAGCCCACCACGGGGCTCGACCTGCGCACCCGCAACCAGCTGTGGCAGTTCATCAGGGAACTGGTCGCCGGTGACACCACCGTGCTGCTCACCACCCAGTACATGGAGGAGGCCGAGTCGCTGGCCCACCACATCGCGGTGCTCGACTACGGCCGGGTGATCGCCCAGGGCACCGCGGACGAGCTGAAGTCCCAGGTCGGCGGCGACGTCCTGGACGCCAGGGTCAGCCACCGCGAGGACCTGGGCCGGGCCGCCGAGGTGCTGTCCAGGGTCGGCGGCACGGCCGCCACGACCGAGCCCGACGCGCTACGGGTCACCGTGCCCACCGCCGGCGGCACGGACGCGCTGATCACCGCCGGGCAGGAACTCGGCAGGGCCGGCATCCCGCTGCGGGACCTGGCGCTGCGCCACCCCTCGCTCGACGACGTGTTCCTCACCTTCACCGGCGCCTCGGTTGAGGAGCCGCCTGACGACGCGGAGCCGCCCGACGACGCGGAGCGGCGGACCCGGGGAGACGACGGCTGATGGCCACCACCAACCCGGCGCTGGTCGCCAGCGACATCCTGGGCATCGCGGGGCGCAACCTCCGGCGCCTCGTCCGCACCCCCCGGCTGGTCGTCACCACCGCCATCCAGCCGGCGATCCTGCTCCTGCTGTTCCGCTACGCCATCGGCGGGGCCATCCACATCCCGGGCGGCAAGTACGTGGACTTCGTGGTGCCCGCCATCTTTCTGGAGGCCGTGCTGATCGGCGGGATGGCCACCGCCATCGGCCTCGCCCAGGACCTGCAGAGCGGCATCATCGACCGCTTCCGCAGCCTTCCCATGGCCCGCTCGGCCGTGCTGGCCGGCCGCACCGTGGCCGACCTGTGCCGCAGCATGTTCTCGCTGGCCCTCATGGTCGGCCTCGGCTCGGCCGTCGGCTTCCGCTTCCACGCGCCGTTCGCGTCGATCGTCTGCGGACTGCTGCTGGCGATCGTCTTCGGCTACGCCTTCTCCTGGATCTACGCCACCCTCGGCCTGCTCACCAAGGACCCGGAGACCGCCCAGGTGGCCGGCATCCTCCCGTTCTTCGTCCTGGTGTTCGCCAGCTCGGCGTTCGTGCCGGTCGAGACGATGCCGAGCTGGCTGCAGCACTTCGCCCGCAACCAGCCCGTCAGCGTCACCATCGACGCCCTGCGCGCCCTGTTCGAGGGCGGCGAGGCCTTCCACTACGTGTGGCTCTCCCTCGCCTGGGCGGCCGGGATCTTCCTGGTCTTCTTCCTGACCGCGGTCCGGCTCTACCACAACCTCACGAAGTGACCACCGGGCGCGGCGTCCGGCGGTCGGCCGCCGGTCGGCCGGCGTTCAGAAGTCGAACTCGTCAATGTTCCCCGCGTCGAACACCGTGGGCGGGCCGAGCACCACCACCCCGTCGGCGCCCACCTCGTACTCGCCGAGCTCGCCCGCCGTGAACGTCTCGCCCTCGGCCCCGGTGATCTGCCCCGAGGCCAGCGCGGCGCCCGCGTAGGCCGCCAGATACCCCAGGTCCGCCGGGTCCCACAGGGCGAACGACTCGACGGTGCCGTCGGCCACGAACTCCCGCATCTGGTTGGGCGTGCCGAGCCCGGTCAGCGCCACCTCGCCGCGGTACTCGGACCCGGACAGGTAGCGGGCCGCGGCGGCCAGGCCCACCGTGGTCGGCGAGACGATCCCGGCCAGCTCGGGGTACGAACGCAGCAGACCCTGGGTCTCCTGGAACGACTTCTCGTCCTCGTCGTTGCCGTAGGCCACGGTCACCAACTCGATGTCGGCGTACTCGGGCTTCTCCAGCTCCTCCTCCATCAGCCCGATCCAGGTGTTCTGGTTGGTGGCGTTCGGGGTCGCGGACAGGATCGCGATCTGGCCGGCGCCGCCGATCTGTTCGGCGATCAGCTGGACCTGGATCTCGGCGATCCCCTCGGCCGTCGCCTGGTTGACGAACAGGTCCCGGCACTCCGGGCTCGCGTCCGAGTCGAAGGTCACCACGCTCGCGCCGGCCGAGCGGGCGCCGTTGAGCGCCCCGCAGACCGCGTTGGGGTCGTTGGCCGCCGTCACGATCACGTCGGTGCCCTGCTGCGACAGGGTGTTGACGTAGCTCACCTGGGAGGAGGCGCTGGCCTCCGAGGGGCCGACCTCCTTGTACTCGCCGGCGAACTCCTCGACCGCCGCCGTGCCGCCCGCGTCCGCCACCGTGAAGTAGGGGTTGTTGACCTGCTTCGGCAGGAAGGCGACGGACAGCCCCTCCGCCAGCGGCGCGTCCGGATCGGCCTCGGCCGTGGCCCGGTCGCCCTCGCCCCCCGCCGGGTCGTCGCCGCGCGTCGTGCCCGAGCAGGCGGCGGTGGCGAGCAGGGCGGCGAGCGCGAGAACGGCGGCTCCGGTGCGGAACGGGATGGGGGTCGGTCGGCTCTGCGGGGACATCGGACCACTTCCTTCCGTGCGGGAACAGTGCGGGGCGCCCCGGGACGCGGGGCCTGGCGCGGGTGGTTCCGCCGCGCGGCGCTTCGCGGCCGCGGTCAGGCCGGCCGGCGGCGACGAAGCCGGGCGCGGGCCAGCGCCACGACGTTGGGCACCACGACCGAGGCGATCAGCAGCGCGCCGGTGACGATGTCGAGCGTGTCCGCCCGGACGTCGGCGAGTTGGAGGGCGTTCCTGAGCGTCGCCAGCAGCAGCACCCCGGCGAGCACCCCGAGCAGCGTGCCGCGGCCGCCGAAGATGGACACGCCGCCGAGCAACACCGCGGCCACCACCGAGAGTTCGAGCCCCTCGCCGCTGTCGGCCCGCGCGTTGGCGTAGCGCAGCGTCCAGTACACGCCGGCCAGTCCGGCGACCGCGCCCGAGGCGACGAACAGCCAGAACTTGGCCCTGGCCACCGGGATCCCGGCGAACGCGGCGGCCTGCGCGTTGTTGCCGATGGCGTACAACCGCCGGCCGAACGGCGTCAGATGGAGCGTCACCCCGAAGCCCACGGCCAGTACCAGCGCGATCACCATCGCCCAGGGCAGCGCACCGCCGGCCACCGTGTCGGCCGCCGCCTCCGTCCAGTCGGTCGGGAAGTCGGCCACCGCCTGGTCGCCCAACACCACGAACGCCAGCCCCCGGTAGGCCGCCAGCGTGCCGATGGTCACGGCCAGCGACGGCAGCCCGAAGCCCGTCACGAACAGCCCGTTGACCGCGCCGAGCACCGCGCCGAGGGCGATCACCGCCACCACGACCAGCTCGAGTGGCCACCCGGAGAGCCACAACTGGCCCATCACCGCGCTGCACAGGCCCAGCGTGCTGGCCACCGACAGGTCGATCTCGCCGGTGATCACCACCAGCGTCACCGGTAGCGCGATCAGCAGCACCGCCACCGCGTCGAGCAGCAGGAACTTCGCGTTCCGCGCCTCCGCGAACCCGTCGACCCCCAGGCTCGCGCCCAGCACCACGAGCAGCAGCGCCAGCACGACGGCGGTCTCCCAACGGACCAGCGCCGCCAGCCGGTTGGACCGCCCGGTTCCCCGATCCGTCGGCGCGTCCTGGGACCGCGCGTAGAGCGTGTCATGCGCCATGGAGCACCCTCCTCCTGCCCGGCCGGCCGGCCACCCGGGCCGCCAGCAGCCGATCGAGGCCGATCGCCGCGAGGATCAGGCCGCCGACGACGGCCTGCTGCCAGAACGGATCCACCCGCAGCACGGCGAGCGAGCTGCCGATCGTGGTGAGCAGCAGCGCGCCGAGGGCCGCGCCGTACGCCGAGCCGCTGCCGCCGAAGATCGCCACGCCGCCCACCACGGCGGCGGCCACCACCTGGAGTTCGATCCCGGTGCCCACCGTGGCGTCCACGGTGCCGAACCTGGCCGCGTGCAGCACCCCGGCGAGCCCGGCCAGCGCCCCGCTCACCACGAAGGCGCCGAACACCCGCCGCCCGACCGGGATCCCGGAGAGCCGGGCCGCGGTCGGCTCCGAGCCGATCGCGTACAGCTCGCGGCCGCCACGGTAGGACCGCAGATAGGTGGCCACCACCGCGAGCACCACCACGGCGAGCAGCGCGAGCACCGGCACGCCGAGCAGCGTGGCGGTGCCGAAGTCGAGGAAGCCGCGCGGCATGTCGGCGGCGTTGATCTGCTCGCCCGCGGCCCAGCTGTGGTCGACGCCGCGGAAGACGTAGAGCGTGCCGAGCGTGATCACCAGGGCCGGCACCCGGGCCGCGGCGATCAGCGCGCCGTTGACCACGCCGCAGAGCGCGCCGAGCCCGAGACCGAAGAGCAGCGCGAGCGGGATCGGGGTGCCGGGTGCCGAGGACAGCAACTCGCCGGTGCCGAAGGCGGCGAGGCCGAGCACCGAGCCGACCGACAGGTCGATGTTGCGGGTCACGATGACCAGCGTCTGGCCGACCGCGAGCACCACCAGGATCGCGGCGCTCAGCAGCACGTCCTGGATCGACTGCGATGACAGGAAACGGGAGTTGGACGCCGCCGTCACCGCCACGAGTACGGCGAGCGCGAGCAGCACGCCGAGCTCCCTGGCGGCGCCGAGCCGGCCGAGGCCGCCCCGGCCGGGCCGCGGCCGCGCCCGCCCCCGCCGGGCCGGGGACGCGGTGTCGGTCGCGCTCACGGTGCCTCCTTGTTCGCTTCTCCGCCCGCGCGGCGAAGGCGGCGGGAGATGGGGACGTGGCGGCGTGTGGCCGCGCTGGGGGTACCTCCCGCTTGCGGGGGAGCGTCGCTCACGAAGCCACCCCCCGCTGGCCGGTGGCCGCGAACATCACCGACTCCTCGGTGGCCTCGCGCCGCGACAGCTCGGCGGTGATCCGCCCCTCCCGCATCACCAGCACCCGGTCGGCCATGCCGAGCACCTCGGGCAGCTCCGACGACACCATCAGCACGGCCAGGCCCTCGCCGGCCAGCCGTGACATGGTGCGGTGCACCTCGGCCTTGGTGCCGACGTCGATGCCGCGCGTCGGCTCGTCCACGATCAGCACCCGCGGCCCGGTGGCCAGCCACTTGGCCAGCACCACCTTCTGCTGGTTGCCGCCCGACAGCGTGGCCACCGGGTCGGCGAGCCGGCCGTAGCGGACCTGGAGCCGGTCGGCCCACTCGGCCGCTGAGCGCCGCTCGCCGCCGCCGGTCAGCAGGCCGAACCTGGTCAGCCGGCGCAGCCGGGTGAGGGTCGCGTTGCGCTCGATGGACAGCTCCATCACCAGGCCCTGCTGGCGGCGGTCCTCGGGCACCAGCGCGATCCCCGCGGCCATCGCGCGGGCCGGCGAGCCGGGCGGCAGCCGGCGGCCGGCGACCCTGACCTCGCCCGCGTCGTAGCGGTCGACACCGAAGACGGCCCGCACCACCTCGCTGCGGCCCGCGCCCACCAGGCCGGCGAGCGCCACGATCTCGCCGGCGCGGACCGAGAAGCCGACGTCCGCGAAGACGCCGGCCCGGCCGAGGCCGCGCACCTCCAGCAGGGTCTCGCCGGGCTCGGTGTCCTCCTTGGGGAACAGCGCCGCGACGTCCCGCCCGACCATCCGGCGCACCACGGTGTCGGGTGTCACGTCGGCGGTGGGATCGGTCGAGACCCAACCGCCGTCGCGCAGCACGGTGATGTGGTCGCAGAGCGAGAAGACCTCGTCGAAGCGGTGCGAGATGAACAGCACGGCGGCGCCCCGCTGGCAGAGCCCGCGGACCACGGCGAACAGCCGCTCCACCTCGACGCCGGAGAGCGCGGCGGTGGGCTCGTCCATCACGAAGACCCGCGCGTCGACGGACAACGCCTTGGCGATCTCGACGAGTTGCTGGTCGGCGATGGACAACCCACGGGCCTGCCGCTCGGGATCGACCTCGACCCCGAGCCGCTCGAAGAGCCGGGTGGTGGCGGCGCGCAGCGCGGCGCGGTCGACGCGGCCGAAGCGGGTGGTGGGCTGGCGGCCCATGAAGATGTTCTCGGCGACCGAGAGATCGGGGAAGAGGGTGGGTTCCTGGTAGATCACGGCGATCCCGGCGTCCCGCGCCGCGGCCGGTCCGCCGAGGCGGAGCGGCCGCCCGTCGAGCTCGATCCCGCCGGTGTCGGGCTGGTGCACGCCGGCCAGCATCTTGACGATGGTCGACTTGCCGGCACCGTTCTCGCCGACGAGGGCGTGCACCCGGCCGGCCTGGAGTGAGAAGGACACGCCGCGCACCGCGGCGACGGGCCCGAAGGACTTGGTGACCTCGCGTAACTGGAGCAACGGCACGGCACTCCTCTTCCGCGGTGAAACGATTCAATATCGCCCGTTCGACCGTAGGGGTGAGGGTGAGTCCATGTCAATACTCGTGCGACGTCCTCGGGCCGGACGGGCCTCGGCGGCGGTGGGTGGTGGGTGCGCGCGGCGGGTCGGGTGGGTGCGGTGCGGGATTCCGCCCACCCGCCCCCATGGTGCTGCCGCAGCATCCCGGCGGTCCTACGGCGGGCCGGGACGGGGCGTCGAGGGTGGCAAGGCGGGCTCGGCGCTGGTGGTCGCCTCGGTGAACTGCGCGTCGTCCAGGACGATCCAGTAGTCCGCCGTGAACAGCTTGGCCAGCCTCGTCAGCCGCGGAAACGCATGGGCTGATGGGTGGAGCGCTGTCCGCAGGGGGTGGGCAGGTCAGGGGTTGATGAGGCAGCTGGTGAAGCCGTCGCGGATGAGGGATCCGTACGCCGCATGCACGTCCTGAGGGACGTGTTGCGGGATGGCGAACCCGAGTGCCGGGTAGTCGATCACCCTTTGCAGGTCGCCGACCATCATGTCGATCACGGCTGCCTCGTCGCCCATGACCTTGAGGTAGGCGTCGAACGACAACGGGTCGGACGCGCAGATCACTTCGGCCTCCGGCCACTGCTTGCGGAACGTGGCGAAGGCTCGTCGTTCCATATACGGCATGGTGATCAGGAGGACGGAGCGTGGTCGGACATCAGCGGCGGTGAGGGCATCGCGTGCGTAGGCGATGTTCTGCCCGGTGTTGGCGGCGTTCGGCTCCAGCAGCATCACGTGGTCGGGAACGCCGAGCGCGAGAGCGTGCTCACGGAAGTGCACCGCCTCGCCGCGCGGGAACAGGCCGCGTGTGGCTGAACTGTTGCCACCTGTGAAAACGAGGGTGGGGAAGTGCCCCGTCCTGTACAGGCTGGCGGCGTAGGTGCTGACGCCGAGGTCGTTGCACCCCAGCGCGATGGCCGCCTCACATGGGCGGGGTTCGTGCCCCATGTGGTGGTAGTCCCAGATCTGCTGGGCAGCCTGCCGCTGGTCCTCGGTGATTCCCCGCGGTGGTGCGTCGGCCACTCGTTACTCCTTGGTTGGCGGTGTACGGGGTCTGAAGGCTCCCTCGCAGGTCCGTCTGATGGCCTCGATGCTACGCAGTTGATGTCCGAGGCCGGACTGTGCGGCGACGTGTGCGGCTTCGTCGAGAAGACGTAGCCCGTCGTCGTGGGTGGCGGGGTCGGTGCGCAGGATGTGGGCTTGAGCGGTGGTCAACTGCACCCGCTCCATCGGGGACTCCGTGGTGCCCGTGTCACAGGCGATGCCCAGGAACCGGAACGCGGCCGTGAGGTCTCCGGCCCCACGGCGGGCGAGGGCGAGTTTCTGGTGGGCCACCGACCAGTCGTCCGGTTCGGCAAGGTCCTCGAAATCACGGGTCGCGGCGGTCATGACGCGGGTCGCGTAGTCGTGCTGGCCGTCCTTGCTCAGCGCGGTACCCACCCACAATCGGGCCCTCGCACGGTCACGGGGGGAGAGCCGGTCGTCGACGGCCAGGGTTTCGTAGGCGCGGGCGGCGGCTTCCAGTTTGCCGGACATCTCCGTGACGACCGCGAGGGACAGGTCGAGCTGGGCAACCCGGCGAGGGATGCCGAGCTGGGTGAAGACAGCGCGAGCTCCGGCATAGGAGCGGTGGGCCGACAGTAATCCGACGACGGTTCCCTGGTAGCGCTTGAGGTCGCCGCGCAGGGCGGTCGAGCGGGCGAACAGCTACAGGCCCCTCTCGTCCAGCTCGGGGGCCTTGAAGCGGTCCAGCCACCGGCTGAGCAGGCTGTCGGCGAAGGCGAAGTTCTGTCGTGACAGGGCCACCACAACCCGGTCCAGGTCGTCGGCCCAGGATTCGTACTCCCACACCCGGGGGCCAGTGGCGGTGAAGCGCCGCCGGCCGATGTGCTGCCCGGCGCTGGTCATCTCCGAGAGCAGCGTCTCGAAGCGCAAGTGGGCCGAGGCGTCCGCCCGGCCGAGGGCGGTGTCAAGGATGGCCTGGGTGTCGGGCCTTGGCTCCGTCTCGGCGAGCTTGCTCTCCCACTTGGAGACGGTCGCGACAGCCAGACCGAGGTGCTCGGCGAAGGCCCGCACGCTCAACCGCAGCGCGAGCCGCAGGGCCTTGGCCTCCAGGCCGGTCCAGCGATGCACGGTCGTCACTCGTCACTCCCTTCCACCGGTCATCGAAGCAGATGCGTGCGGGCGGCGGGACGGAAGTGGAACGGAAGTAGAACGGTCGGTGATTGGCCGCACGTTGGCGGGCGGTCACGCTGATGAGGGTCACCGTTGTCGAGCCTCTTGGACGGTACCCACCATGGAACTCCTCACTGAGCATCGCCAGGTCAGCGGCCCCGTCGTTTACGGCTTCCTGCGGCTGGTGCGGGTCTCCGCCGCCCGGCAGGCGGCGTTGACCGCGTCGCTGGTGGACTACTGCCGCAGCCACGAGCTGCGGCTGTCCGGCGTCTTCACCGACCGAGACATGAGCTCCGAGCCCGCCTCCGCGGCGTTCACCGGGCTGTTGGACGTGCTCGCGCTGCCGGACGTCTATGGCGTGGTCGCCCCGGCCATGTCACACCTGGGGCCGAAGGCCATAGGCGCCGAACGCGGGCGTCGGATCGAAACGGCCGGCTCGCGGCTGCTGCTGGTCCGCAAGCCCCGCACCGCCCACCACTCCGTCTCCCGCAGCGGCCCCGTCCGCCGCCGCCACCCCGGCACCACCCGCGTCCTGGACGCCGAGTCATGAGGAGCGTGATGACCAAGACGACCCAGCGGTTCTTCGAGGCCCGGCCCGAGTCGGTCAGCCAGGCACGGTCCTTCACCTCCAAGGCCCTGGCCGACTGGGGCCTGCCGGACCGCGCCGAGGACATCCGGCTCTGCGTCTCCGAGCTCGCCACCAACGCTCTGCACGCCGCGCCTCCCGGCCGCGGTCTCCTCGTGCGTCTCGGCCTGGACGACGAACGGCTGCACATCGAGGTGCACGACAGCGGTGACGGCCTACCGAGTATCCGGAACGCCACCGACACCGACGACGGGGGCCGCGGCCTCCTCTTGGTCTCGCGGTTCGCCGACGACTGGGGCGTCACGGCCCGAGAAGGTCCCGGCAAGGTCGTGTGGGCCGAGTTCAAGCTCGACACCTTCGGCGCGCGGGTTGTGGAGGGCACGGCGTGAGCGACGAGGTGTCAGTGCATCCTCGAGAGGCCGACATGGAGGTCCTGCGGGCGGCGTGGCTCCAACACGTCACGGAATGTGACGTCTGTCTGACCGGTTGCCCGTGCGATCTCCGGAGTCGGCTCGATACGGCGATCGGCGCCAACGACATGGCCAGGGCCGATGGCGAGCCGGCCGCCTCATGACCGCCGGGCGGACGGCAGACCACGGAGCTTCTGCGGCCGGTGCGTCGGGCATCGAGAGATCTGGTGCTCTACCTGCTACGGGTTCGCGGGTTGCGATGCCTGCCGTGGATCCGGCCGCGTCCCCTGCCCGGACCGTACGGGCGGAACCGTGGCGCCCATCACCGCATACCGCTGATAGCCGGCCGGCCGAGCTGCCCGATATCGAGAGCTTGGGACCACGTCGGCTCAGCGGCCTGGCGTGTGCGCTCCGCAGTGCCCGCCACGCCCAGTACCCGGCAACTCCCTCGGTCTCCAGGTCACCGCAGACCACGGCACCGTCGCCCCGACCCGACTCTGGCCCGCTCATGATCCACCGACCGGCTACTCGTCCGAGCCCGTAGTCGTCGGCGGTACCTCGACGACGAAGAACAGGAAGCAGGTTTTGGTCGACAGGTCGTGGAAGTCGTCGGGGAAGTGATGCACCGACGCGATCAGTCGGCCGCCGGGCCTGAGCACTCGCCGCATCTCGGCCAGCGTCGGCCCCCAGTCCTCCAGGTAGTGCAGCACCAGCGACGCGACCACGTCGTCGAACGCGCCGTCGGCGAACGGCAGGGGGTCGCTCAGGTCGACCGCGTGCAGGTCCGCGTCGTCACCGAGCCGCCGTCTGGCCAACGCCAGCATCCCGGCGCTGGCGTCGACACCGGTGACGACCGCACCACGGTCGCGTAATGCGGCGGACAGGGGGCCTGAGCCGCAGCCGGCGTCCAGGATCCGCCGGCCGGCCACGTCTCCGGCGAGGGCCAACATCGCGGGCCGCTCGTAGTACGCGGTCACGAGGCTGTTCTCGTTCTCCGCCGCGTACGCCTCGGCGAAGCCGTCGTAGTCATTCGCCCGGGCCGGATCCGCAGGCTGGGCGAGACTCTCGGGCACGTCGGCTACACGTTCCATCGCCGCAGCCTGGTGCTCACATGATCCGCCGGGCAGGCCCCAGCGCGACTCCCTGCTCCGCAGGGCGAGATCCCAGATCCACCGCAGAACGTTCCTTACGTGCCTGAGACGCGGAGCTGTCCGCGGCCGTCCTGCGAGGCATGGCGTCCAGGCCATCGACACGGCCACCGGGGCGCCCTCCGATCGACCGCGGTCTGACCGGCTGGTGCGCGTTCCGCCCCGACAACGTCTCGCAGGTCGCCGCGACCGTCAGGCGCGCCGCCGCCGCGGCATCGCGTTCGCCCTTCGCGTAATGGCGGGGGCGCGGAGGCGCCGTGAAGCCGCAACGGCCCCGGCACAACCGGTGGTTGGCGGTGGACCGAGCCCCGGCCGGGCGGAAGCGGCTGGACTGGGGGGAGGGGAGGACGGAAGCTAGTCCGGGGCACTCGGGAATCTTCGAGGGCCGGCGCGCACTGAGATAAGCACGGAACACTGACAGCAGGAGACGAGATGTCCAAGACCGACGCACTCAAGCGGCTCTCCGACGAGGGGGTGGCGATCTGGCTGGACGACCTGTCGCGCCGGCGGATCGCGTCGGGGGATCTGGCTGGGCTGATCGAGAGCCGGCACGTGGTCGGGGTGACCACCAACCCGTCGATCTTCCAGAAGGCGATCTCAGGTGATGGGGGCACCTCCCAGACGGAGTCTGGGGGAGGCTATGAAGGGCAGTTGGCGGACCTGGCCGCGCGGAAGGTCACGGTCGACGAGGCGATCCGGATGATCACCACGGCCGACGTCCGGGACGCGGCCGACGTGCTGCGCCCGGTGTTCGAGGCGAGCGGCGGCGCCGACGGGCGGGTGTCCATCGAGGTCGACCCGCGCTTCGCGCACGACACGGCCGCGACCATAGCCGAGGCCGAGCAGCTGGCCTGGCTGGTGGACCGCCCCAACGCCCTGATCAAGATTCCCGCGACCCGGGCCGGGCTGCCCGCCATCACCGAGGTCATCGCCAAGGGCATCAGCGTCAACGTCACGCTGATCTTCTCCCTGGAGCGCTACCGCGAGGTGATGGACGCCTACCAGGCCGGTCTGGAGAAGGCCAGGGCCAACGGGCACGACCTGGCCACGATCCACTCGGTGGCGTCGTTCTTCGTCTCCCGGGTGGACACCGAGATCGACAAGCGCCTCGACGCGCTGGGCACCGACGCCGCCAAGGCGCTCAAGGGCCGGGCCGCGCTGGCCAACGCCCGCCTCGCGTACCAGGCGTACGAGGAGGTCGTGGCCGGCGAGCGGTGGTCCGCGCTCGCGGCGGCCGGCGCCAACCCGCAGCGGCCGCTGTGGGCCTCCACCGGCGTCAAGGACCCGGCCTACCCCGACACCCTCTACGTCACCGAGCTGGTGGCGCCCGGCACCGTCAACACGATGCCCGAGCCGACGCTGTTGGCCACCGAGGACCACGGCGTGGTCAGCGGTGACACCATCACCGGCGGCTACGAGCAGGCCGCCGCCGACCTGGCCGCGCTGGCCGGCCTTGGCGTCTCCTACGACGAGGTGGTGCAGCTGCTCGAGGACGAGGGCGTCGCCAAGTTCGAGCAGGCGTGGCAGGAGTTGCTCGACTCCACCGAGGCGGCGCTCGGCCGCCTCGCCGCCAAGGGGGCCTGACGGCGATGACCGACCACGACAGCTGGGTCAATCCGCTGCACGACCCGGCCACCGACCGGCGACTGCCGCGGATCGCCGGCCCTTCCGGCCTGGTGATCTTCGGCGTCACCGGCGACCTGTCGCGCAAGAAGCTGATGCCGGCCGTCTACGACCTCGCCAACCGGGGCCTGTTGCCGCCGGGTTTCTCGCTGGTGGGCTTCGCCCGCCGGGACTGGGAGCACGAGGACTTCGCGCAGGAGGTGCACGACGCCGTCAAGGCGCACGCCCGCACCCCCTTCCGTGAGGAGGTCTGGGAGGAGCTGAGCCAGGGGATGCGGTTCGTCCCCGGCGTGTTCGACGACGACGAGGCGTTCAAGCGGCTCCGCGAGACCGTGGAGGAGCTGAACGAGGCGCGCGGCACCAGTGGGAACTTCGCGTTCTACCTGTCGGTGCCGCCGAAGTTCTTCCCGCAGGTGGTGCGGCAGCTCAAGCGGCACGGCCTGTCCGAGGCGCCGGAGGGCTCCTGGCGGCGGGCGGTGATCGAGAAGCCGTTCGGCCACGACCTGGCCAGCGCGCGGGAGCTGAACGCGGTGGTGCACGAGGTGTTCGCGCCGCACGAGGTGTTCAGGATCGACCACTACCTCGGCAAGGAGACGGTCCAGAACATCCTGGCGCTGCGGTTCGCCAACACCATGTTCGAACCGATCTGGAACCGCAGCTTCGTCGACCACGTGCAGATCACGATGGCCGAGGACATCGGGATCGGCGGCCGCGCCGGATACTACGACGGCATCGGCTCGGCGCGGGACGTCATCCAGAACCACCTGCTCCAACTGCTGGCGCTCACCGCCATGGAGGAGCCGTCGGGCTTCGACGCGGACGCGCTGGTCGAGGAGAAGCTGAAGGTCCTGCGGGCCGTCAAGCTGCCCACCGACCTGGGCCGGCACACGGTGCGCGGCCAGTACGCCGGTGGCTGGCAGGGCGGCGAGAAGGTCCTCGGCTACCTGGAGGAGGCGGGCATCAGCCCGCAGTCCAAGACCGACACCTACGCGGCCGTCAAGCTGGAGATCGACAACCGCAGGTGGGCCGGCGTGCCGTTCTACCTGCGCACCGGGAAGCGGCTCGGCCGCCGGGTCACGGAGATCGCGGTGGTCTTCCAGCGCGCCCCGCACTCGCCGTTCGACACCACCGACACCCAGGAGCTGGGGCAGAACGCCCTGGTGATCCGGGTCCAGCCGGACGAGGGCATCACGGTCAGGTTCGGCTCCAAGGTGCCTGGCACCCAGATGGAGATCCGCGACGTGACCATGGACTTCGCCTACGGCGAGTCCTTCACCGAGTCCAGCCCCGAGGCGTACGAGCGACTGCTGCTCGACGTGCTCCTCGGCGACGCCAACCTCTTCCCCCGCCACCAGGAGGTCGAGGAGTCCTGGCGGATCCTGGACCCGGTCGAGGACTACTGGGACCGGCACGGGAGGCCCGCGCCCTACGCGGCGGGCACCTGGGGCCCGGCCGAGGCGGACCGGATGCTCGCACAAGAAGGAAGGAGCTGGCGGCGGCCATGAGTGTCGAACTGACCGGCACCACATCGAGCAGGATCAACGCGGCGCTCGTCGAGGCCAGGCGGGCGGCCGGCAGCCCGGCGGTCGGGATGGTGCTGACCCTGGTCATCGTCACCGACGAGGAGAACGCGCACGACTCCCTCAAGGCGGCCAGGGACGCGGCCCGGGAACACCCGAGCCGGATCCTGGTGATCATCCGCCGTCCAGCGCGGGCCGCCGCCCGGCGCACCGAGTCCCGCCTCGACGCCGAGGTGCGGGTCGGCGGCGACGCGGGCAACGGCGAGACGGTGCTGCTCCGGCTCCGCGGCGAACTGGCCGAGCACCCCGACTCGGTGGTGCTGCCGCTGCTGCTGCCGGACGCCCCGGTCGTGGTCTGGTGGCCGGTGGAGGCGCCCGCCGACCCGGCGGGTGACCGGCTCGGCGCGCTCGCGCAGCGCCGGATCACCGACTCGTACGCCGTCGAGCAGCCGCTGCGGGAGCTGGCAGCGCGCGCCGCCTCCTACGCGCCTGGCGACACCGACCTGGCGTGGACCCGGCTCACCCCGTGGCGCTCCATGCTGGCGGCCGCGCTCGACCAGGCCCGTATCGAGGTCACCTCGGCCGTGGTGGAGAGCGAGGCGGACAACCCGAGCGCCGAACTGCTGGCCCGCTGGTTCACCGCGCGGCTCGGGGTGCCGGTGGAGCAGGCGGTCTCGGAAGGACCGGTGGTCACCGGCGTGCGGCTGCGCACCGCCGGCGGCGAGATCCACATCGACCGGCCGGAGGGCGCGGTGGCCAGGCTCGCCATCCCCGGCCAGCCCACCCGCACCGTCGCGCTCAAGGTGCGGAGCACCGCCGACCTGATCGCCGAGGAACTGCGCCGGCTCGACCCGGACGACGCCTACGCGGCGGCCCTGCGGTCGACCGTCCGCGCCCCCGTGGCGGCGCCGGCCTCCCCGGTGGCCGTCGAGCAGGAGGTGGCGGCGGAGCCCGCCGGCTAGGGCCTGGGCGGTCAGTCCCACAGGTCCGTGGGCACCGCCCGCACGCTGTGACCGCGCCGATCGAGCACGCGCCCCACATGTTTGTAGGTGCGCAGCACGACGGCGCGGTCCGTGATCCGCACCCGCAGGTGGCCGAGTTCGCGGGCGAGGTGGGCTTCGAGGCCGTGCACGTCGTGCAGGGTGCGGAGCCACACGTCGAGGATCATGTTCTGCGGGCCGGCCGTCATGGTGCACAGCCGCAGTTCCGGCAGGGTGCGCAGCGCGGCGGCCGTGGCGTCGAGGTGTTCCGCCGGCACCGAGGCGAAGTAGACGGCGGACACCGGCCACCCGGTGAGCGGCCTGGCCAGGTTGCAGCGCAGCGACAGCAGGCCGTCGCGCAGCAGCCGGCCGAGGCCGCGCCTGGTGGTCGCCACGCTGCTCCCCACCACCCTGGCCAGCTCGGCGAGCGGCATCCGGCCGTCCGAGCCGAGCGCCACCCCGATCCGCCGCTCCAGCGGGCGCAGCGGCTCGTCGGGTGAGGAACCGGCCCTGGCCCGCGGCTCGGCCGGCCGCAGCCGTTCCACCTGCGCGGAGCTGAGCGCCCGCAGCCGCCACTGGCTGCCCTCGAACGGCGCCGCCGTGATCACGTGCAGCCGGGTGGTGCGGACCCCCGGCACCCGGGAGACCCGCTCCGTCACGTACTCCGCGAGCCAGTCCAGGTCCGGCGCCCAGACGATGGCCAGCAGGTCCCTGGTGCCCGAGGTCTGCTTGAGGCTCAGCACCGGCGGGTCGTTGCTCAGCGTGGTGGCCACGTCGGCGATCCGCGAGCCGTCCGCCGTGACCTCCAACTGGGCCCGCACCAGCGTGTCGTGGGCTGGCGAGAGATAGCCGTCGACCCAGGCCGCCCCCGAGTCCCGCAGCCTCGTCCAGCGCCGCGCCGCCGTGACCGGATCGATCTCCAGCACCTCGCCGACCAGCGTCCACGGGGCCCGTGGCTGGATCTGGAGCGCGTGCACGATGGCCAGATCCAGCTCGTCGAGGCCCGCGCGGGTGGCCGATCTCTGCGCCCCCGAAGGGGGGACGAATCCTGCGCTCACCGTGCCCTCCTGACCGAATCCGGCGATTTTACCGTCGAGAAATCCAGGGTACGGACGATATCCGCCGGACAGACCCCTACCGGCAAGGAGCCGCTGTGCCGACCACCCCGCTGACGATCACCGGCGCCCGGATCATCGACGGGACGGGCGTCGAGCCCGTTTCCGACGGCGAGATCCGGACAGACGGGAACGGCGACCTGACCTATGTCGGGCCGGCCGCCGGCGCCCCGGAGCCGACCCCGGGCGCCCGGGTGATCGACGTGGCAGGACGCACCGTGCTGCCCGGCTTCATCGACTGCCACGTGCACTTCGGCGTGGGCTCGATGTCCGAGCTCTCCACCCAGTTCGCCGCCGACCCGACGGTGGGCGTGCTGCGCACCGCCGAGCGGATGCGCCGCACCCTGCACGCCGGCATCACCACCGCCCGCGACCTCGGCGGCACCCCGGCCGGCTTCCGCACCGCCGTGACCGAGGGCCTGATCGAGGGCCCCCGGCTGCACACCGCCGTCCGGATCATGGGACACACCGGCGGGCACGCCGACTTCACCACCGCCTCCGGCATCGACACCAGCGGCGGCATGGGCGAGATAGCCGACACCGTCGACCAGGTGCGGATCGCGGTCCGCCGGCTGCTGCGGGACGGCGCCGACGTCATCAAGCTGTGCGCCACCGGCGGCATGGGCAGCCCGCACGACCAGCCGGAGGACGAGGGCCTCACCGAGGACGAGATCCGCGCGGTGGTCTCGGAGGTGGCCCGCCACGGCGGCCGCCCGGTGGCCGCCCACGCCCAGGGCACCGCCGGCATCCTCAACGCGATCCGCGGCGGCGTCACCAGCGTCGAGCACGGCTACGGCCTGGACGACGAGGCCTGCGACCTGGCGGGGGAGCGCGGCGTGTTCGTCGTGCCCACGCTGTCCACCGTCTTCGACGGCATCGACAAGTCGAAGATGGCGCCCTACCACTACGAGAAGAAGGTCCGCTGGTCCGGGATCACCCGGGAGAACATCGCCCGCGCCATCGATCGCGGGCTGCGGATCGCGCTCGGCACCGACGCCGGGGTCTGCCCGCACGCGCAGAACCTCCGCGAGCTGATGCACCTGGTGGCGCTCGGCATGACGCCGATGAACGCCATCCTCGCCGGTACAAGCACCGCCGCCGAACTGCTCGGCCTCGCCGACCGGATCGGCACCCTCGAGGCCGGCAAGGCCGCCGACCTCGTCGTCTGCGACGGCGACCCGCTCTCCGACATCGCCGTCCTCGCCGCACCGGACAACGTCCGGTACGTCGTCCAGCAGGGCGTCGTCCGCAAGGCTCCCAAGACCGCGAGCTGACGCCAGGCCCGTTCGAAAGGTACCCCGTCATGCAGGACACCCTCGCCCCGGCCGCGCCGGGATCCGGCCCAGGATCCGGCTCCGGAGGCCGACTCCTGGACCGCGTGCTCGGCGGCATCGAGCGCGCCGGCAACCGGCTGCCGCACCCCTTCTACCTGTTCGCCATCCTCTTCGTGGTGCTGGCCGTGGTCTCCACGGCGCTGGCGGCGTTCGACGCCCGCGTCACCGTGCCGGGCAGCGAGGAGGAGCTCCAGGTCAAGGGGCTGCTGACGGGCGAGGGCCTGCGGTGGCTGCTGGAGAACCTGATCCCCAACTTCACCGGCTTCCCGTCGCTCGGCACCGTGCTGCTGATGATGATGGCGGTGGGCATCGCCGAGAAGACCGGGCTGCTCGAGACGGTGGTGCGGGCCACCATCGCCCGGGCGCCGGCCCGGGTGCTGCCCTACGTGATGGCGTTCGTCGCCTGCCAGGGCCACGTGATGAGCGACATCGCCGTCCTGGTGATCCCGCCGCTGGCCGCGCTGGCCTTCCGCAGCGCCGGCCGCAACCCGATGGCCGGGCTCATCGGCGCCTTCGCCTGCGTCTGCGCCGGCTACGCGGCCGGCTTCATCATCGGCTCGCTCGACGCGCTCTACACCGGCATCACCCAGACCGCCGTCACCGTGCTGCCGAACGGGGCCGAGGCGCCCACCCACATCCTGGTCAACTACTTCTTCACCGCGGCGGCCAGCGCGGTGCTGGCGCTGATGGGCGGCTTCCTGACCGCCCGGGTGCTGGAGCCCAGGCTGCCCCAGCCCGAGCTCGACCCGAGCGGCGAACTCGGCGCTGACGGCGTCACCACCGAGGTCACCGCGGTCGAGAAGCGCGGGATGCGCAACGCGGGGCTCGCCTTCCTCGGCTACGCCGCCGTGGTCGTCACCGGCTGGCTGCTGCCGGACTCACCGCTGCGCGGCGAGGGCGGCGCGCTGGTGCCGTCCCCGGTGCTCAGCGGCGTCGTCCCGCTGCTGTTCGTCGCCTTCCTGCTGGCCGGCGTCGTCTACGGGGTGACCGTCCGCACCCTCAGCAAGGCGGACGACGTGCCGCGGCTGATGGCCGACTCGGTCACCAACATGTCCGGCTACATCGTGCTGATCTTCGCGATCTCCCAGGTGATCGCCGTCTTCAACTGGTCGGGCGTCGGCACCCTGCTGGCGGTGAAGTGCGCCTCGCTGCTCGAGTCCGCCGGCCTCACCGGCTTCCTCGGCATCGCGCTGTTCGTGCTGCTGGTGTGCGTGCTCAACCTCTTCATCACCTCGGGCTCGGCGCTCTGGTCGCTGATGGCGCCGGTGTTCGTGCCCACCTTCATGCTGCTCGGGATGGAACCCGCGTTCACCCAGGCCGCGTTCCGCATCGGCGACTCGGCCACCCAGATGATCACGCCGATGAACCCGTACCTGTTCCTGGTACTCGCGCTGCTGCGCCGCTACGAACCCAGCGCCCAACTCGGCACGCTGCTCTCCCGGTTGGCGATCTTCGTGGTGCCGTTCCTGATCGCCTGGCTCGCGGTGCTCGGCATCTTCTACGGCTTCGACCTGCCGCTCGGCCCGGGGGCATCCATCCATTCCGAATAAGGCACCGCTCAGGCGGGTTCGGGGAGTTCGGCACCGCACCTGGCGCAGAACCGGGCGTCGGACTCGCCGGCCAGCCGGCCGCACTCGGCGCAGACCCGGTGCAGCCGGCAGGCCGGCTCCCCGCCCGCCGGCTCGGCCCTGGCGGTGCGGATGGTCGCGCCCGGCCGGCGGCCGTGCACCGTGACGTAGACCAGGCCGTCGGGGCCGGCGGCCAACGCCCGGCCGGTGCCGCGCGGAAGCCAGGCGAGGCTGCCGGGCGACAGCGGCCGCGGCTCCCCGCCGACCCGCAGCTGCCCGCCGCCCTCGGTCACATAGAGCAGCACGTCGAGCTCCGGCTCGACGTGCTCGCCCACTCCGGTGTCCGGCCGCAACCGGACGACGTTGGCATCCAGTTGGCGGCCCGACTCGGCGAGCCGCCACAGGATGTTGCCCGGCTCCTCAGGGGCGCCGCGCAGCAGGTCGGTCATCTCGGTGAGCACCCGGGGTGCGGGGTCGGTGGCCACGTTCTTCCTCTCCGGGCGGGTTCCTCGACGTTACCCCTACCCGGCCTCGCCGTTCTGGACGGCCTGCCGCAACGGGTAGTCGGCCAGCGGCTCGTAGCGCGGCCGCTCGCCGGGGACGCCCTCGGCCGGGAGGTGGCTGCGCAGCAGGGTGAACCCGGTGACCGCCCAGGGGCCGCCGGCGACGTCGGTGAGGGCGGAGGCGTAGGGCGCCAGATCCACCCGGTCCCGGCCGCGGGCGAGCGTCAGATGCGGGTGGTAGGGGCGGCGGTCGTCGAGCGCGATCCCCGAGTGACGCCCGGCGGCCGTGGTCGCCGCCGCGAGACCGCGCAGGGCGCCCACCTCGCCGGCCACCCCCGCCCACAGCACCCGCTGCGCGAACCGCCCGCCGCCGGTCAGCGAAAGCCGGTGCCGGTCGTGCCGACCGGCCACCCGGCCGAGCCGCTCGCGCAGTTCCGGCACCCGCTCGGGCGGCACGTCGCCGAAGAACGCCAACACCAGGTGCCAGCCGCCCGGATCGGTCCAGCGCAGCCGCCCGGCGCCCGGTAGCTGGTGCAACTCCCTTACGGCCGTGGCGAGTTCGTCAAGCACCGGCTCGGGCGGCAACACCGCGGCGAACAGTCTCATCCCCGTCATGCCGGCAGTGTCCCGCGTCACCTCGGGGCGGCACACGCCCCCACGCGGGAGCGGCTGGCCCCGGGTTGATCGGTGTCCGAAATCTGGCGGGGGCCTTCGACTGTCGGCGTCGGCGGATAACATCGGGGGCACGGACCGTTAAAGGAACTGCAAAGAGGTTCCTCGGTTCGGAGGGCCTCACGAGGGCGGGGAGTGATCGCCATGCTCCGACAGGACGCGAGTGGTCTGGCCAGCGGGCCGGCGAACGGCGCCGCCGTGCTCGATCTGCGCGGGCCGGAGGCCGGTTCCCGGGCTCCGCTGCCGCCGTGGGAGCCGGGAGCCAGAGTCGTGGTGTCCGGGCTGCCCGGCAGCGGCAAGTCCACCCTGATGGGCCGGGTCGCGGCGGCGGCCGGCGGCGGGCTCGTGCTCGTCGACTCCCAGGAGAAGCGGGAGCGTTGGGAGGCGCGGCTGCCCCGCTGGCTGCCCTACGCCGTCTACCGACCCGCCGTCAGGACCGCCCACTACGCCCGGTTATGGCGTGCGCTGCGCTCGCCGGCCGGCGTCCTGGTGCACGACTGCGGGCGGAACGCGTTCGTGCGCCGCTGGCTCGGCAGGGACGCCGTCCGCCGACGGCGCGGCTTCCACCTGCTGCTGCTCGACGTGGAGCCGGAGGCCGCGCTCGCCGGCCAGCTGGCGCGCGGCCGGGCGGTCTCCCGCCCGGCCTTCGGCCGGCACCGGCGGGCGGTGGCCCGGCTGATAGCCGAGGTCGAGGCGGGCGTGCTGCCGCCCGGCTGCGCCTCGGCCACCCTGCTCGACCGGGCGGCGGTCAGCCGGCTCGTGCCGCGCTGGTCGGCCCGGCTGCCCAGTCCGGCGTCACCCGAACGTAGGTGATGGTCTGCCGCCAGTAGGTGAACGCGATGTGCAGCGCGCCGTCCGGCGTCTGCGCGATCGTCGGGTAGGACAGCTCCCGGTTGAGCCGGTCCCGGGAGTTGTTCGTCAGGCAGTGGCCGTCGCCGGTCGCCACGTCCCGGCGTAGCGGCCAGCTCAGCCCGCCGTCCGCCGAGATCGCCAGCGTCAGCGGCGCCCGGGGCGCGCCCCAGAAGGCCCGGCCGGCCGGCTCGGCCGCCGGCGGGCGGGCCTCCCCGGCCTGGCCCGCCTCGTCGATCTCGTCGTACAGCGACACCCGGCGGGCCGAGGCGTCGGCCCGGCTGCTGTGGTTGTACACCAGCGCGAGCCGGCCGTCGGCCAGCACCAGGCACTGCAACGAGGAGTTGTTGTTGGGCAGCTCGGTCGGCTCGGGTGCCGTCCAGTTCTCCCCGCCGTCCCGGGAGACGGAGCGGTGCACCCGGTCCGCCCACCGGCTGCGGAACAGCGCGACCAGCGTGCCGTCCGCCAGCGGCTGGATGTTCATGTGCACCTGCCCGGTGCTCTCCGGCACCGGCCGCTCCCGCCAGCTGTGCCCCGCGTCGTCGCTGATCAGCACGGAGCTGGTGTCCTGCTCGCCGGTCCACCTGGCGCCTGGCACCGGCACGCAGCGGAAGATCGGCAGCAGCCAGCGCCCCGATTCGAGGACCACCGGTGGCTGGCGGACGAACACCCCGCCCTCGGGTCCCGCGGGGAACAGGGTGCGCGGCGCGTCCCAGCTCCGGCCGCCGTCCGCCGAGACCCGCAGCCTGACCTCGGCGGTGTCCTGGTCACCTGCCCGCTGGGCGGTGTGGAGCAGCCACAGCTCGCCGGCGGGCGTCGGGAACAGCAGCGGGTTCTGCTCCGAGCGGTGCTGGTCGTCGGAGAGCCGGACCGGTGGTTCCCAGGCGGTGCCGCCCGGCGCGAGCCGGGAGAACCAGATCGAGATGTCCGGCACGCCCTCCTGGGTGCCGCCGAACCAGACGCAGCCCAGGGCGCCGTCCGGCAGCACCGTCAGGCTGGCGGCGTGGTTCTGCACGGCGGGCGCCGGCAGGAACGCCTGGACCACGCCGGGGTCGGCGGCACGCGGCCGCAGCACCCCGTCGGGGTGTTCTGGCGGCGCCTCGCCCCACGCTGGCGTCTCGCTCATGGCTCTCCTCAACTCCGTTCCCTGGACCCGCTGTCGTCCCGATGTGCGATTGCCGTGCGGTCAGGACCTGGCGGTCCTCAGGTGGTCGCGGGCGACCTGCTCCAGGTGGATCAGCTCGGACGAGACGGTGGCGAAGGTGTAGCCCTCGGCCAGCCGCCTGGCGGCCGAGGCGCCGTCCGAGGTGTGGATGCCGGCGGCGATCCCGGCGGCCGCCGCGGCCTCCCTCACCCGGACCAGCGCGGCCTCGAACTCCGTATCGAGCGCCGGGTCGGTCGACGTCGCGCCGCCCAGCGCGATCCGCAGGTCGGAGGGGCCGACGTAGACGCCGTCCAGGCCGGGGGTGGCGCAGATGTCGGTCAGGTTGGCGAGGCCGTCCGCCGTCTCGATCATCGCCAGCACCACCGTCTCCTCGTGGGCCACGGACGGCTTGGGGCCGATCCGCAGCTGGGCGCGCATCGGCCCGTAGGAGCGCCGGCCGACCGGCGGGTAACGGCAGGCGGAGACGGCCGCCGCGGCCTGCTCCGCGGTGTCGATCAGCGGCACGATCACGCCCGTGGCGCCGGCGTCCAGCGCCCGGCCGATGGGCGCCGGGTCGTTGGCGACCACCCGGACCATGCCGACCGAGGCGCCGCCGGCGTCGATGGCGGTCAGCGACTGGAGCATCTCCTGGTAGCCGAAGAGCCCGTGCTGGGCGTCCAGGCAGACGTAGTCGTAGCCGAGCCTGGCGAGCCGTTCGTTGATCACGGGGGAGCCGACGATCGACCAGTAGCCGACGAGCTTCTCGCGGGAGCGCAGTGCGGCGGCGAAACGGGCGGAATCCATACCGGGGTTGGCCTCACTCTCGGGGTGGGGATGGGGGTGGTGGGGGATGGTCGTGGGTTCGGCGGTGTCAGCGGTTGTAGGCGGGCATCGGGCCGCGCAGCTCGGCGCCCACCTCGTCGCAGGCGTCCCGCACGTCGGCCGGCAGCGGGCCGGCCTGCGCGGCGGCGATGTTGGCCTTCAGGTGTTCGATCCTGGAGCCGCCGAGCAGCGTCGCGGTCACGCCGTCGCGGCCGAGCAGCCAGCGGACCGAGAGCTCGGCGAGCCCGACGCCGGCCTGCTCCGCGATGTCGGCCAGCCGCTCCACGGCCTCGAAGAGCCGCGGGTTCCAGTAGCGCTGCCGGTACATCGGGGCCAGCCTGGAGTCGCCGAAGCGGCCCGACTCCGGCGCGCTCCCGAAGTGGTGGCGGCCGGTCAGCAGCCCGCCGGCCAGCGGGTTGTAGACCATGGTGGCGAGCCCCGTGGTGGCCGCGAACTCCAGGTACTCCTCCTCGACCCGGCGGGCCAGCAGGTTGTAGAGCTGCTGGGCGATCACCGGGCGCGGCGCGCCCACCTGGTCGGCGACCCGGCCGACCTCGGCGATCCCCCAGGCCGCGTAGTTGGAGACGCCGAGCGCCCTGATCCTGCCCTCGGCGACGAACTCGGCGACCGTGCCGAGCGTCTCGGCCAGCGGCACGCTCCGGTCCGGCTGGTGCAGGTAGAAGAGGTCGACATGGTCGGTCCGCAGCCGCCGCAGGCTGCCCTCGAGCGCGGCCCGCATGCCGGCCGGCGACAGCGGGCTGTGCTCGCCGATGTCCGGGTGCGGCATGCCGGCCTTGGTGGCGAGCTGGATCCGCTCGCGGCGGGCCGGCGTCAGCAGGTCGGCCAACATGGTCTCGGTGTCACCGCCGGCGTACGCGTTGGCGGTGTCGACCGCGGTGATCCCGGAGTCCAGGGCCAGGTCGAGCATCGCCTCGGCGCCCGCCCGGTCGACGGTGTCCCCGAAGGTCATGGTGCCGAGCACCAACGGCGACAGCGGGACGGGGATGTCCGGGAGCAGGGTCACGCGGCTTCTCCTTTCGACGGCCCGCGGTCACGGGCGCTGACTGTGCTGACCAGGGAGCGGGGCTTGCGGCCCCGCATGGCCGCCGGATCCAGGGCGGCGCGCCGCAGCGCCCTGGTGTAGGGGTCGGCGGGGGCGGCGAGCACCCGCTCGGTCGGTCCCGACTCCACGAGGCGGCCGTCCCGCATCACGATGATCTCCGAGCTGATCTCGCGGACCACGCCCAGGTTGTGGGAGATCACGATGAAGGTCAGGTCCGACTCCTCGCGCAGTTCGCGCAACAGCCGCAGCACCTGCGCCTGTACCGAGACGTCGAGCGCCGAGGTCGCCTCGTCGCAGATCAACAGCTCGGGGCTGCTCGCCAGGGCGCGGGCGATGCCGATCCGCTGCCGCTGGCCGCCGGAGAACTCGGCCGGCCTGCGGTGCAGCGCGCTGGTCGGGAGGCCGACCCGGTCGAGCAGTTCGGCCGCGCGTTTCGCGCGCTCCGCCTTGTCGCGGACGCCCGCCACGCGCAGCGGCTCGGCGACGATCTCCTGCGCGGTGGAGTGCGGGTCGAGGGAGCCGTACGGGTCCTGGAAGACCATCTGCACCCGGTGCCGCAGTGGGCGCAGCCGGCGCTCCGAGAGCGGCGCCAGGTCGACGCCGTCCAGCTCGATCCGGCCGGCGGTGGGCTTCAGCAGCCGCACCAGGCTGCGCGCCACGGTCGACTTGCCGCAGCCCGACTCGCCGACGATGGCCAGCGAGCCGCCCCGCTCGACGGTGAAGCTGAGGTCGTCCACGGCTCGGTGGACGCCACCCGGGATCGGGTAGTCGACCCGCAGGTCGGTCACGGACAGGAAGGGGGTGGCGCTCATCGTCCGGCCTCCTCGGTGACGGTGTCGGTCGCGGTGTCGGTGGGGGAGCTCTCGTCCCAGGGCCCGAGGTCGGGCACGGCGGCGAGCAGCTTCCTGGTGTACTCCTCGGTCGGCGCGTCGACGACCTGCTCGACCGGGCCCGACTCGACGAAGCGGCCGTCGCGCATCACATGGATGCGGTCCGAGACCAGCCGCGCCACACCCAGGTCGTGGGTGATCATCAGGATGCCGATGCCGGTGCGCTCCTGGAGTTCGAGCAGCAGGTCGAGGATGCCGGCCTGCACGGTGACGTCGAGCGCCGAGGTGGGCTCGTCGGCCACCAGCAGCACGGGCTCGGCCGCCAGCGCGATGGCGATCAGCACCCGCTGGAGCATGCCGCCGGAGAGCTGGTGCGGGTAGGAGTCCCAGCGGCTCTCCGGCTTGGTGATCCGCACCCGCTCCAGCAGCTCGACGCCGCGGGCGCGGGCCTCGGCCTTGGAGAGCTCCGGGTGGCGCAGCCTGATGGCCTCGCCGAGCTGCCGCCCGACGGTGTGCACGGGGCTGAGCGCCGTCATCGGGTCCTGCGGGATGAGCGAGACCTTGCGGCCGAGGATCTTCGGCATGGCGCTCGGGTTGGCGACGGTGTCGACGCCGGAGATGCGGGCGGTGCCGGAGATCACGGCGAGGCCGTCGGGCAGCAGGCGCAGGATGCCCATCGCCGTGGTCGACTTGCCGGAGCCCGACTCGCCGATGATGGTGACGGTCTCGCCGCTGTCGATGGCGAAGCTGACGCCGTCCACCGCCCGGACCACGCCGTGCTCGGTGATCAGCTCGATCTGCAGGTCGCGCACGTCGAGCAGTGGCTCGTCCCGGCTCGCCTGCGGGGTGTCGATGGTGGCCATCAGTTGCCCTCCGTCGCGGTCCTGCGCACCCGGCTACGGTCGCGCAGCCCGTCGCCGATGAGGTTGACGCCGACGACCAGCAGCACGATCACCAGGCCAGGCAGGGTGACCAGCCACCAGGACGTCGTGATGTAGTCCTGGCCGTCGGAGATGATCCGTCCCCAGGTGGCGAACGGCCGCTGGGGGCCGGCGCCCAGGTAGCTGAGCGCGCTCTCCAGCAGCACCGCCTGGGCGAGCAGAAGGAGGACGACGAGGGTGGCCTGGCGGATGATGTTGGGCAGGATGTGCCGGACCAGGATCTGGATCCGGTGCAGTCCCAGCATCCGGGCCGCCGCCACGTACGGCTTCTCGCGTTCCACCAGCACCAGGGAGCGGGTCAGCCTGGCCACCTCGGGCCACTGGGCCACCGCGATCACGCTGGTGATCACCGGCACCGAGGGGTCGAACAGGGCGACGACGAGCAGCAGCATCATCAGCAGCGGCAGCGACATCTGCGCCTCGAGCAACCGGGAGACCACCGAGTCGACCCAGCCGCCGAAGTAGCCGGCGGCGGCGCCGGCGACGATGCCGATGACGCCGGAGACCACCACGGCGAGTACGCCGATGGTCAGCGAGACCTGGCCGCCGTGCAGGATCCGGGAGAGCACGTCGCGGCCGAGCTGGTCGGTGCCGAACAGGTGCCCCTCGGTGAGCGGCGCGAGGCGACGCTTGCCGAGGTCCTGGTCGTTGGGCCCGGCCAGCGGCAGCAGCCGGGCCAAGGCGATCGGCACCACCACGAGCAGCGTGCAGACCGTGCCGATCCAGAGCTTGAGCCTGGCGGCCCGGGCACGTCGGGTGGCGGTGGCGGCGGCCAGCTGCCCGGCGGTGACGGCGCTCGGCCGGGGGGCGGGGGTAGCGGTTTTGTCCAGGGCGGTGCTCATGGCTCAGGCCGCCTTTCCGAGGCGCACCCGCGGGTCGAGCAGCGGGTAGGCCAGGTCGATGAGGAGTTGGACCAGGATCGCGAGGGCGGCGGTGACCAGCACCGTGGCCTGGATCAGCGGGTAGTCGCGGGTCTCCAGGGCCCGCACCACCAGGGAGCCCACGCCGGGCCAACCGAAGACGACCTCGACCACGACCACGCCGTTGAGCAGCGCGGCGAACCGGGTGCCGAGCGCGGTCAGCACCGGGATGGCCGAGTTGCGCAGCCCGTAACGCCAGGTCAGGGCGCGCTCCGAGACGCCGCGGGAGCGGGCCACGGTGATGTAGGGGGAGGCGAGCGCGCCGGCCATCTCGCGCCGTACCAGGCGGGAGATCAGCGCCATCTGGAGGATGGCCACGGTGACGGTCGGCAGCACCAGACCACCCCAGGTGGTGAAGCCCGAGGAGGGGAGCACCGGGATCAGCACGGCGAACGCGGTCAGCAGCATCACGCCGCTCCAGAAGTCCGGCATGGACTGTCCGGCGATGGTGACGATGTTGGCGCCGATCTCGCGGTTGGTGTCGGCGCGCCTGGCCATCCAGACGCCGAGCGGCACGGCGACCACGGTGGTCAGCGCGATCGCGGAGATGGCCAGCGTGGTGGTGTACGGCAGCCGGTCCATGACCACGTCGAACGCGGGGGCGTGGAAGGAGTAGCTGGTGCCGAGGTCGCCGGTGAACAGGTCGCGCAGGAAGATCAGGTACTGCGAGAACACCGAGTCGTCGAGGCCGAACTGCTCGCGGATCCTGGCCAGGTCCTCGGTGGTGGCGTTGGGGCCCGCGTAGGAGGTGGCCGGGTCGCCGGGGGCGAGGCGGACCAGGACGAAGACGGTGGAGACGGTGAGGAAGATGGTCAGCAGGCTCTGACCGAGCCGGCGCGCGAGATAACGGGCCATGGCTCAGCCCTCCAGCGCCACGGAGGCGAGGTCGTAGGAGTTGATGGGCTTGAGCACCGGGTCGGTCATCCGGGTGCGGTGGGCGAGCACCGCGTCGGGCACGAAGGCCCACAGACAGGGCCACAGGTCCCAGATCCGCTGCTGCACGTCGGCCAGCAGCAGGTTGCGGGCGTCCCGGTCGGGCTCGGCGGTGGCGTCGGCTATCAGCCCGGCGACCTCGGGGTAGACGAAGCCCTGGTAGGTGTCCCTGGTCGCCTCGCGCTCCGGGGTGCCGGCGTACATGCCCTGGAGGCTGGTGAGCGCGAGCCCCGTCGGGTTGCCGAAGCCGTTGCCCAGCACGTCCCAGTCGCCGCGCCTGCCCTGCCGCCACTGGAGGATGTCGCCGCCGGGCTCGAACTGCTGGAGCGTGGAACGGACCCCGACGTCGCTCAGCATCTCCTGGACGGCCTCCATGATGAAGGTGTCGGCGGCGAACTCGCCGGTCTCCCAGATGATCTTGACCTCCAGGTCGCGCACCCCGAGCGCGTCGAGGCGCTGCCGCGCCTGCCGCGGGTCGTAGGTGAAGGCGCCGGTGCGGGCCGCGCCCTCCAGCGCGACCGGCACCACGCCCTCGGCCTGCTGGGCGGAGCCGGTGAGCACGTTGTCGATCAGGGCGCGGCCGTCGATCGCGTAGGTCAGCGCCTGTCGCACGGCCGGGTCGGCCAGCGGATGGCCGCGCGGTTTGCGGAAGTTGAAGAACAGCTGGTTGATCCGGGTGCCGGGGGAGCGCTGGATCCGCACGCCCCGCATCCCGTCGAGCTGGTCGGCCGAGTCGGGGCTGATCGAGTCGATCACGTCGATCTCGCCGCTGCGCAGACCGACCACCCGGCTCGACTCCTCGGGGACGAACCGCACCCGGACGTTCCGCAGCGAGGGCGCGGGCCCCCAGTAGCGGTCGTTGCGGGCCAGCTCGTACTCGCCGGTGCCACCGTTGGCGCGGGTGACGACATAGGGGCCCGAGCCGACTCCGCCGCTGAGCTCGACGGGCTCGTTGGCGGCGGCCGGGGTGATGTGGATGTTGGCCATCAGGTAGTCGAGGACCGCCACAGGACGTGAGGTGTGCAGCCGGAAGGTGCGGTCGTCGACCGCCTCCACGGTGGGCATCTCGGGGAAGAGGCCGACGATGAAGGAGCCGTTGACCTCGCCGTAGTAGCGGAGGGCGGTGGCCACGTCCTCGACGGTCACCGGGGTGCCGTCGGAGTAGTGGATGCCGTCGCGCAGCCTGACCGTCCAGCTGCCCGACGCCTCGTCGAGCTCGAAGCTGTCCGCGAGCACCAGCTGGGGCTTGAGGTCCTGGTCGATGCTGGTCAGCGCCTGGCGTACGGCGCGCTGCACGGTGACGGCGGCCTCGAACTGGTTCAGCTTGTTGTCCAGGCTGATGAGCGAGCGGTTGAGGCCCAGGCTGATGGTGCCGGGTCCCGCGGCCCCGGTCGGCCCGGCGCAGGCGGTCAACTGGCTCAGGGCGAGCCCGGCTCCCAGGCCCGCACCCACGGTGAGAAAGGTGCGGCGGCCGAGGATCGGAGGGGTGAAACGGGTCATCGTTGACCTCTTGACGCTTGAAGGAGAGACCGGCGGGTTCGGGTCCCTTGTTCGAGGGGTTCGACTCAGTGGCCCCGACAGGGCGGCCTCACATGCGCCTCTTCGCACGGGTGGCCGGGCTGTCGTGTCGGCCACAGTCGCATGAGTGCGCGTTGTGCGCAAGACCCCTCGCGTAAATCACGCGCCGTATGTCATCATCAAGCGCAGCACGCCGGCCCACGTCGTCCGCGGAGGCACGTCGGCCGGCGCGCCGCATCCCGATCTCACCAGCGCGATCCCCGCGCATGAGGAGGCCACGTGCCACCCGCACCCAGCCGGCGACTGCTCGCCATCGCGGACGATCTGTCCGGGGCGGCCGAGACCGCTGCCGGACTGCTTTCGCGCACAACACGCAGCCGGGTGCTTCTCGTTGACCCGATGACGCTCCGTCAGGATCTGGCCGAACCTGCCCGCCTGCCGGGCGAGGCCACCGTGCTCGACCTCGACTCCCGCTACCTGGCACCCGCCCCGGCGGCCGGCCGGGTCCGCACCGCGCTGGCCGCCACCACCCCGGGCACCCCGGTGCTCGTCAAGATCGACTCGCTGCTGCGCGGCAACACCGCCGCCACCGCGACCGCCCTGGCCGAGGACGGCGCCCCGGTGGTGGTCGCCACCGCGCTGCCGGCCGCCGGCCGCACCGTCCGCGCCGGGGTCGTCCACCTCGGCGACACCCCCCTGCACCTGACCGACGCCTGGCGGGCCGAACCCGTCGCGCCGCCCCGCTCACTCGCCGAGTCCTTCGCGCCGCTGCCCGTCGAACTCGTCGACCTGGCCACGGTGCGCGCCCCGCGCGCCCGCCTGGCCGCGGCGCTCGCCACCGCCGCCGCAGCCGGCCGGCTCGCGGTCTGCGACGCCGAGACCGACGCCGAC